>NZ_JASCOO010000027.1:0-45670 GCF_029959485.1 Stenotrophomonas sp. PS02301 | reverse complement strand
GGCGCGGGCACCTTGGGCAGGGCCTTGCCGGCCGGGGCGAACGAGCCGGGGCGGTCGATGGCATCCAGGATCTGCAGGGCGTCGAGGCTGAGCTTGAGCATTCGAATTTTTCGATGATGGCTTGCGAAACTATCCGTTTTTCAACGCACCGGAGCAAGCGGATACTGGCCGCAACAGGAAACGGAACGGCAGCTGCCGCCCCGGACCGCCATCGAAACCATCGAACACCGAGGAGATTCCCATGCTGCAGATCCGCAAGAGCAACACCCGTGGCAAGGCCGACCATGGCTGGCTGAACTCCATGCACACCTTCTCCTTCGCCAACTACTACGATCCGCGCTATGTCAGCTTCGGCCCGCTGCGGGTGATCAACGAAGACCGCGTGCAGGGCGGCCAGGGCTTTGGCACGCACAGCCACAGCAACATGGAGATCATCTCCTACGTGCTCGGCGGCGCGCTGGAGCACAAGGACTCGATGGGCACCGGCTCGGTGCTGCGCTACGGCGATGTGCAGCGGATGAGCGCCGGCAGCGGCGTCAGCCACAGCGAGTTCAACCACTCGGCCGACGAGCCGGTGCACTTCCTGCAGATCTGGCTGTTCCCCGATCAGGAGAACATCACCCCGAGCTACCAGGAAACGCATTTCGCGCCGGAAACCAAGCGCGGCCAGCTGCGCCTGATCGCCTCGCGCGATGGCCGTGACGGTTCGCTGCTGATCCACCAGGACGCCAACATCTACGCCACCATCCTGGACGGTGACGACCGCGTCCACCTGCCGCTGGCCCCGCGTCGCGGCGCCTATGTACAGGTGGCCCGCGGGCAGCTGCAGGTCAACGGCATCACACTGGAGACCGGCGATGCGCTGCAGGTCAGTGACGAGGCGCAGCTGACGCTGGAAAACGCCAACGACGCGGAAGTCATCGTGTTCGAGCTGGCGCTGTAAACATCCGGCCGCAAACGCAGACACCCCGGTTGCCCGGGGTGTCGTTGGTTTTGGATCAGAACCTGTAGTTGAGGGTCAGGCGCACGTTGCGCGGCTCGCCCCAGGTGTAGGTGCTGTACCAGCTGAAGATCGTGTAGTAGTGCTTGTCCAGCAGGTTGTTGACGTTGAGCGTCGCCGAGAGCTGGTCGTTGAACTGGTAACGCGCCATGGCATCGAGCAGCCAGTAGGGCTCGGTGCGGTGGATCTGGCTACCGCCGGTGGCCGGGTTGGTGATGGTGCCGAACGTGCTGCCCTGCCAGCGCGCACCCCCACCGACGCTCCAGCCATCGGCCGCGCCGGTGAGGCGATAACTGCTGTGCACGCTGAACTGATCTTCCGGCTCCAGCGTGGAGACCTTGGTGGACTGCTGGCGCGCGATCTTGTGCGCGTAGCCCCCCTGGATCTGCCAGCCCGGCGCGAGCTGACCGGACACTTCCAGCTCATAGCCCTTGGTGCGCACCCCCATCAGGCCTTCATAGGCGATCCCGCCGCTCGGCGTCCTGCCGCCGGTCGGCTGCGCGTAGTTGTCCTGCTCCAGCTGGAACACCGCCGCACTGGCATTGAGGCGACCGTCGTAGAACTCCGCCTTCAGGCCCGCTTCGTAGCTGCGCCCTTCCAGCGGATCCAGCACCCGGCCCTGCTCGTCCTGGTTGCCCTGCGGCTTGAAGATGGTGCTGTAGCTGGCGAACACGGAGAAGTTGCGGTTGAGGTCGTACACCACGCCGGCGTATGGCACGACCACGCCGCTCTCGTCGGTATCCGGAGATTTATAGTTGGCGATGCGGCTGCCGACGATCAGCTTGAGCGGATCGGCCAGGTCGAAGCGGCCCACCACATAGGCACCGCTTTCGCGGGTGACCTGGTTGTCACCGTAGCCCCACTGCCAGTCCGGCTCGGGCACATCGCCAGTCCAGGCGTAGTAGTTGGCGACGCTGCTCACGTAGCCCGGCTGCGGCGAGTAGCCGTTGTTGACCCAGCGCTTGCGCGACACGCTGCCACCGACGACCAGCTCATGCTGCCGGCCGAACCACTCGAACTTTCCGCTGACGTACAGATCGGCCGCGTTGCTGGTGGTCTTGCCGATGTACTGGCCCAGCCACATGCTCACGCCTTCCCCGGTGACCGGATCCGGGTTGCCACCGGCCGCCGCGCCCAGCGAGGCGTCATAGCCGTTGACCTGATGGTTGAGCTGCAGCTTGGCAACCCAGTCATTGGCGAAGGTGTGCTCCAGCGTGGCGAAGCCGGTGCGGGCGTACTGGCCCCAGCGGCTCCAGCGCGCGCCGTTGTTGAACGAGCGCGGCATGTCGTTGAAGTTGCCTGCACTGTCCAGCAGGGGAATGCCGCCCCAGCTGGAGCCTTCCGGGTCGCTGTCCTGGTAATCGGCACCGACGGTCAGCAGCGTGCTCTCGCCGAGGTCGGCTTCCAGGATGCCGTAGAACACCTCATTGCTGCGCTGGTAATGATCGACGTTGGAATGATTGTCCTGGTAGGCGCCCACGACGCGGCCGCGCACGCGCCCGCTCTCGGTGAGCGGCCCGCCGACATCGACTTCGGCGCGGTAGCTGTCCCAGGAACCGATGCCCAGCGTGGCACTGCCGGCCAGCTCGCGGGTAGGCTTTTTGCGCACCAGGTTGATGGTCGCGCCCGGGTCGCCCATGCCGGTCAGCAGGCCGGTGGCGCCCTTGAGCACTTCGATGCGGTCATAGATGGCCATGTCGCTGAGCGTGTTGCCCGCCGAGTAGGCCGAATCACGCGCCATCGGAATGCCGTCGTACTGGAAGTTCTGCACCGCAAAGCCGCGCGCGTAGTACTCGGTGCGCTCGCTGTCGTAGGTGACGATGCTCACGCCGGGCGTGACCTTCATGACGTCATCGATGCCATTGAGGCCGAAGTCGTTCATTTCCTGCCGCGTGATCACACTGATCGACTGCGGCGTCTGGCGCGGGCTGAGCACCAGGCGGGTGGCCGTGGCAATGGTGCCGGGCGTGTACGAATCGCTGCCCTCGGTCACGGTACCAAGCTGGTTGGCGGTGACCTGCACGGTCTGCAGGGTCTGCGCACCTTCCTTGGCAGGTGCGTCACCCGCCGGCGCCTCTTCGGCCTGCACGGCCGAGGCGGACAGGGCCAGGCCCAGCACGCAGGCCATCGCCTGCATCAACGGGGAGAACGCGGGAACAGCACGACGGCGACCCGAATGGATCGGGGCAACACGGAACGGAACGACGGACACGGCAATGCCTCCAGGCAGGAAGGGACTCCTCTGGCGGCGGCTGGAGGGAACGAATGGGCCGCATGATGCCGTATCCGGGTCTATCGCGAAAGACTATGGCGGAAATGACACCGAGCGGGGCCGTCCTGAAGACAGGTGACGCCCCCTCTACAGGCGGGGCGCCATCAGAGCCTCAGGGGGTGCCGATCAGGCCAAGCGATTCCCTGGTCCCGGAGCCGGCTCAGCCGCGCGGCACCGGCGCATCCGAAGCGATCAGCTTTTCCTGCTTCAGCTCGGCCCAGAACGCCGCGGGCACCGCCACGGACAGGGAGGCGACGTTGGCCAACACCTGTTCCGGCGTGCGCGCGCCCGGGATCACGGCCGAGACCACCTCCGGTGCATCGGCGAACTGCAGGGCGGCCGTGCGCATATCCACACCGTGGCGATCGCAGATGGCCTGCACCTTCGCGCGCTTTTCCGGCGCCCACGACGGCACCTTGCCGTCGTACAGATACCGGTCGCGCCCAGCCAGATAGCCGGCCAGCAGCGGCGAACCCACCACCACCGACGCACCGTGCGCGGCGATCTTCGGGAACGTGTCATGCAGCGCTTGGTCGTGATCCAACAGCGAGTACTGGCAGGCGAGCAGGAAGATGTCCGGGTCCGCCTCGGCGACCGCACGCAGGGCGGGCTCAGCGCGGTTCACCCCGAAGCCCCAGGCCTTGATCAGCCCCTCTTCGCGCATGCGCGTCAGCGCCGGCATCGCGCCTTTTGCAGCCTCGGCGAAGCGCTGCTCCCACGGCATGCCGAGGTCTTTCTCGTTGTCCGGCGACAGGTCATGGATGAAGACCACATCCAACTGCGACACACCCAAGCGGTTGAGGCTGTCCTCCACCGAGCGCCGTGTGCCGTCGGCGGAGTAGTCGTAGCGGTAATGGAACGGCGAGGGGTCCTTCCACATCACGTCCTGCAGCTCACCGGCGGTGGCCGTCAGGAGGCGGCCGACCTTGGTCGACAGCGTGTACTCACGCGCGGGATGGTTGTGCAGATGGTGGCCGTAACGGCGCTCACTCAGACCAAGCCCGTACCACGGCGACGTATCGAAATAGCGCACGCCCGCTGCAAAGGCGGCGGCGAGGGTGGCCTCGCTCTGCGCATCGGTCGCGGCCGCAAACCCATTGCCGATCGCGACACCGCCCAAGCCCAGGCGGGTCTGCGGACGGTAACGCCTGCCCTGCTGTGCGGGGTTGCCCGGCAAGGGCTTCGCCGAGGCCTGGCCGCGGGTGGGCAGGACGCTGCCCGGGCCGGCCGACTGCGCCATCAATGGGGCGGCGGCGAACGCGGCGGTGCCGGCGGCTGCAACGGAAAGGAAGTGGCGGCGTGCGTTCACGGCGACTCCTGTTTCTGCGGGGGAAGCGCACACCCTGGCAGAGCGGCGGTGCAGAGCATGCCTGTGCGGCGTCAACGCAGTGGCAACACCCCTCCGTTCGTTCCGGTTGCGCCTCGCTCAGCCCGGGCGTGCACCCGCCGCCAGAAGCAGTGTCTCCATCTGGCGGTAACCGCGCTGGCGTGCATGCTGCAGCGGGCTCACGCCCTCGCCGTCGGGCAGGTTCACGTCGGCCCCGGCCGCGATGAGCTGACGGACGATCTCCACATGTCGCGGGCCACCATCGGCCAGGATGATCGCCTCCAGCAGCGCGGTCCACTGCAAGTTGTTGACATGATCCACATCGACGCCGGCGGCGATCAGCGTCGCCACGGTCTCCACGTGCCCGCGTTCGGCCGCCGGAATGAGTGCAGTGCCCCCGTACCGGTTGGTGCTCTTCAGGTCGGCGCCAGCGCTCAGTGTCGCGCGCAGGATCTGAAGATGCCCTCGCGCCCCGGCGTACAGGTACGGGCTGTCCTGGATCGCATCCTTGGCATTGACGTCGGCACCGGCCTGGATCAGCGCAAGCGCGGCCTCCACGTGGTTGTGGTGGGTCGCGGCCAGCAACGGGGTCGCGTTGGCCGCGCCGCGCGCATCCACCTGTGCACCCTGCCCCAGCAGCGTGCGCACGGCTGCGGCGTCGCCCTTTTCCGCCGCCCGGTGCAGCCGCTCCTCCAACGATGCGGCACCGACCGGCATGACCATGCCCATCAGCATGCTCACCACCACCCAGCCACGCAGTGACCTCCGTCCCATCGACATGCTCCTGCTCCTTTCACGGGGGGCGCCTGGTGAGGCGCCGCTGCACCAGACCGTAGCCGAGCCGCCGCGTCGGCACCAATGAAGATTGGGGATCGACTGCATGCGCCATCCGAATGTGCCGACCCGCGCGCCGTCCGTCTGTTTCATGCGACGCTGCGCGCGACATTCGACACGGACACACATCACCATGCTGCATCACATTTCCTTGGGCGTGCGCGATCTTGCGCGTGCCGCCGCCTTCCACGATGCCGCGCTCGGCGCGCTGGGCATGCGCCGTGTTTTCGAAGACGACGAGGCCATCGGCTATGGGTATGTCGAGGACGCGGATCTGCTGTGCCTGAAACTGCGCGCCGACGCCTCGCCCCCGGGCACGGGTTTCCACCTGGCCTTCGGCGCACCTTCCCGTGAGGCAGTCGATGCGTTCCACCGCGATGCACTGGCGGTTGGCGGCACCTGCAACGGGGCGCCGGGGCTGCGCGAGGACTATGGCGATCACTACTACGCCGCCTTCCTGATTGATCCGGATGGGCATCGGATCGAAGCGGTCTGCAAGTCGATCGTTTGACCCGGATCGCACAAAGAAAAAGGCCTCCGTACTTGCGTACGAAGGCCTTTTCTACAACTGGCGGAGCGGGAGGGATTCGAACCCTCGATAGAGTTTTAAGCCCTATACTCCCTTAGCAGGGGAGCCCCTTCAGCCACTCGGGCACCGCTCCAGTGTTCTTGGTCCGCCGCTGCGATGAATCATCTCAGCGGGGGCGCGAATAATAACGTTTTCCGCGCCCTCAGGTAAAGCCTTAATCCGAAGAATTTTCACTTCCGGATGCATTCGGCTCATCGCCGCGCTGGATCCGCTGGTAAATCTCTTCGCGGTGCACGGCCACGTCCTTCGGAGCGGTGATACCGATACGCACCTGGTTGCCCTTGACGCCGAGCACGGTCACGCTGACCGAGTCACCGATCATCAGGGTTTCGCCTACACGGCGAGTCAGGATCAACATTTGTTCAAGTCTCCAGGGGAACCGGTGGTGGCATTTCCCCACCGGCTTGGCGCCCCGGCAAGAGCGCCCCACGACAACGGGAAAAGATTCGCCATAGTACCGTCAGGCCTCCCGACCCATCAAGGAGCAGGAGGCTTCAGGCTGTTCAGATACGGGGGGTGACCCAGTCGACGACGGCGGCCAGTGCAGAAGCAAGGGCGGGCCCGTCCTCACCACCACCCTGGGCGAGGTCCGGGCGGCCGCCGCCCTTGCCCCCGATCTGACTGGCGATATGGGCCAACAGTTCCCCGGCCTTTACCTTGCCCATTGCGCTGCCGTTCACGCCTGCGACCAGGGCCGCTTTGCCGTCCTGGGTGCCGGCCAGCACGATCACCGCATCGCCAAGCTGCTGCTTGAGCCGGTCGATCGCATCGCGCAGCGCCTTGGCATCGAAGCCTTCCAGGCGCGCGGCCAGGATCTTGATGCCGTTGACCTCGACCGCGGCGCCACCGAGATCGGCGGTCGCACCGGCAGCCTGCTTGGCCTTGAGCGCCTCGAGCTCGCGCTCCAGCTTCTTCTGCCGCTCGCCGAGCTGGCGGATCTTGTCGACCACGTCGCCGGCATTGCCGCCAAGCAGTGCCGCCGCTTCGCTCAGCTGGGCTTCTTCATGGGCCACGTAATCCAACGCGCCCTGCCCGGTGACTGCTTCGATACGACGCACGCCCGAAGACACACCGCCTTCGGCAGTGATCTTGAACAGGCCGATGTCGCCGGTGCGCGACACATGCGTACCGCCACACAGTTCGGTGGAGTAGTCGCCCATCTTCAGCACGCGCACGTGCTCGCCGTACTTCTCGCCGAACAGCGCCATCGCGCCGAAGTCGAGCGCTTCCTGCATGCCCATGGTGTGGACTTCAGCGGCGTTGTTGGCGCGCACCTGCTCGTTGACCTTGCGCTCGATGATCGCCAGGTCTTCGGCGCTGATCGGCGCGAAGTGCGAGAAATCGAAGCGCAGGCGATCAGGCGCGACCAGCGAACCCTTCTGCTGCACGTGGGTGCCCAGCACTTCGCGCAGGGCGGCATGCAGCAGGTGGGTGGCCGAGTGGTTGAGGATGGTCGCGCCACGGCGCTGGCCATCCACCTGACCGGACAGCACATCGCCGACCTTCAGGCTGCCCGCGGTGAGCTTGCCCACGTGCCCATGGAACTGGCCCGCGAACTTCTGGGTGTCGCTGACCTCTACCTGGACGCCGGCGCCGGACAGGATGCCGTTGTCGCCGACCTGGCCACCGGACTCGGCGTAGAACGGGGTCTGGTGGGTCAGCACGATGACGTCATCGCCAGCTTGGGCACTCTCCACCGGGCGGCCGTCCTTGAGGATGGCGACCACGGTGAGGTCGTCGGCCTGCAGGCGGTCATACCCGAGGAACACGGTCGGCTTGAGCGTGGCGACCAGATCGGCCGACAGGGTCACGCCGCCGCCGAACTTGCCGGCCGCGCGCGCGGTCTCGCGCTGGGTGTCCATCGCGGCGTTGAAGCCCTCGATGTCCACGGTCAGGTCACGCTCGCGCGCGATGTCCTGGGTGAGATCGAGCGGGAAGCCGTAGGTGTCGTACAGGCGGAACGCATCCACGCCCGGGATCACGCCGTTGCTGACCTTGGCGGCCACGTCGTCGAAGATCTTCATGCCCGAATCCAGCGTTTCCGCGAAACGCTCTTCTTCGGCCTGCAGGGCGCGCACAACCGTGTCGACCTGCGCCGGCAGTTCCGGATAGGCCACGCCCATCTGCTCGACCAGCGTCGGCACCAGCTTGCTGAAGAACGGCTGGCGCACCCCGAGCATCCAGCCATGGCGCAGGGCGCGGCGGATGATCCGGCGCAGCACGTAGCCGCGGCCTTCGTTGGACGGCAGTACGCCATCCACGATCAGGAACGAGCAGGCACGGATGTGATCGGCGATCACGCGCAGCGACTTGTTCTCCAGATCAGCCATGCCGGTCAGCTCGCTGGCCTTGCGGATCAGCGCCTGGAACAGGTCGATTTCGTAATTGGTGTGGACGTGCTGCAGGATCGCCGCCAGACGCTCCAGGCCCATGCCGGTATCCACGCACGGGGCCGGCAGCGGCACCAGGGTGCCGTCGGGCTGGCGGTCGAACTGCATGAAGACCAGGTTCCAGATCTCGATGAAGCGGTCGCCGTCTTCATCCGGCGAACCCGGGGGGCCACCGGCGATGTGGTCGCCATGGTCATAGAAGATTTCGGTACACGGGCCGCACGGGCCGGTTTCGGCCATCTGCCAGAAATTGTCCGACGCGAACGGCGCACCCTTGTTGTCGCCGATGCGCACGATCCGCTCTTCCGGGATACCGACCATGTCGCGCCACAGCGCGTAGGCCTCGTCATCGGTCTGGTACACGGTGACCAGCAGGCGCTCGGCCGGCAGCTTCCAGACCTGGGTCAGCAGCTCCCAGGCCCAGGCGATGGCGTCCTTCTTGAAGTAATCGCCGAACGACCAGTTGCCCAGCATCTCGAAGAAGGTGTGGTGGCGCGCGGTGTAGCCGACCTGGTCCAGATCGTTGTGCTTGCCACCGGCGCGCAGGCAGCGCTGGACGTCGGCCGCGCGCACGTAGCTGCGCTTCTCGGCGCCAAGGAACACGTCCTTGAACTGCACCATGCCGGAGTTGGTGAACAGCAGGGTCGGATCATTGCCCGGCACCAGGGGCGCCGACGGCACGATCGTGTGGCCTTTGCCCTTGAAGAACTCAAGGAAATCGCTGCGGATCTGGGAGGTAGTGAATTTGACGGATGCGTTCATGGGGGGCTGGCTTTGTGCGGGCCGGTCAGTCCCTGGCACGCAGCCCCAATGGCCGGGTGTCAACTGCAGGACCGCCGAAACCACAAAGGGTATCAGGCCCGGGCCGCTCAGTCCTCAGGGTCGTAACGGGTGGCCTGGCGGATGCTGTCGCCGGGGAACCCCCGGCGGGCCAGAAGATCGGCGGCTTTGCGCCGTGCAGGCAGTTCCTGCGGGCCAGCCTCGCCAAAACGGCGGCAGACCAGGTCGCGGGCATTCTCGGTCCAATCGCCTTCGAAGGTGTCCATGGCCGCAGCGATCTGGTCGCTGTCCAGGCCATGCGTGCCCAGTTCGGCGCGGATGTGGATCGGCCCATAGCCGGTGTTGGCCCGGATCCGGACCAGGTTCTCGGCAAAGCGCGTGTCATCCTGCCAGCCGGCCTCGGCCAGCTTGCTGACCGCGGCTTCGGCGGCCTCGTGCTCGATACCACGGGCCTGCAGCTTGCGGGTCAGCTCTTTGCGCGAATGCTCGCGGCGCACCAGCAGCCCCAACGCCCGCTGGACCGGCGTCTGTTCCTGGACACGGCGCTTGCGCCGGGGTGCGGGGGCTTCGGAGTCTTGCATGGCAGTGGTCCATTACAGTGCGCCGTCCTTGGCGCCATCCCGTCGGGGATTCTTGAAGCTGCAGGCCAGGGCGAGCGTCACTGACGGCGCTGCCCTGCCCTGCAGGAAACTCACTCGGCGTCGTCTTCGGCCTCGTCGCCGCCTTCACGCACCGCTTCTTCCGGCTGGAACTTCTCGCGCAGTTCGGCTTCCAGGCGCTGGGCAATCTGCGGGTTGTCGCGCAGGTAGCCGCGGGCGTTGTCCTTGCCCTGGCCGATGCGTTCTTCGCCGTAGCTGTACCAGGCGCCGGCCTTCTCGACCAGCTTGGCTTCCACGCCCATGTCGATCAGTTCGCCTTCGCGGCTGATGCCTTCGCCGTACAGGATCTCGGTGATGACCTGCTTGAACGGGGGCGCCAGCTTGTTCTTGACCACCTTGATCTTGGTCTGGTTGCCGATGATCTCGTCACCCTTCTTGATCGCGCCGATACGGCGGATGTCCAGGCGGACCGAGGCGTAGAACTTCAGCGCGTTGCCGCCGGTGGTCACTTCCGGGCTCTGGCCCGGCATCATCACGCCGATCTTGTGGCGCAGCTGGTTGATGAAGACCACCAGGGTGTTGGAGCGCTTGATGTTGCCGGTCAGCTTGCGCAGCGCCTGGCTCATCAGACGGGCCTGCAGGCCCGGCAGCTGGTCGCCCATTTCGCCTTCGATTTCGGCCTTCGGGGTCAGTGCGGCGACCGAGTCGATCACCACGATGTCCACCGAGCTGGAGCGCACCAGCATGTCGGCGATTTCCAGCGCCTGTTCACCGGTATCGGGCTGCGAGAGCAGCAGGTCATCCACGTTGACGCCCAGCTTGGCGGCGTAGATCGGATCCAGCGCGTGCTCGGCATCGATGAAGGCCGCGGTACCGCCCTTCTTCTGGCATTCGGCGATCGCCTGCAGGGTCAGGGTGGTCTTGCCCGAGGATTCCGGACCGTAGATCTCCACGACGCGGCCCTTGGGCAGGCCACCGATACCGAGGGCGATATCCAGCATCAGCGAACCGGTGGGGATGACCTCGACCGCTTCGACGACACGGTCGCCCATGCGCATCACGGCGCCCTTGCCGAACTGCTTTTCGATCTGGCTCAGCGCGGCGGTGAGGGCGCGCTTTTTGTTTTCGTCCATCGGAGTGGTCCTTGCAGAGGTCGTATCGGTGGAGGTGCTGTCTTTGGAAGTCTTCTTGGCCATGGGTTCACTTTAAGGCTGGCGTATCGCACGGGCTGAGATTCTGCCCAGCGTTCGGAAAAAAATTATCGGACATCCGTACCAACCTCAGCAAAACCAGAGATGTGCCACAAAAGACCGCGCGTGATTCAAGGGGGAACAGGGTCAGCGGTTGGGCCGCAGCAACCCGCAATAGAGGCCTTCGATGGCGAAGTCCTGGTCGGGCAGCACTTCGATCGGCTTGTAATCGGGGTTGCGCGGCAACAGGCGGATCCGGTCCTTGCCCATCTTCAGCAGCTTGACCGTGATCTCGTCATCGATGCGGGCCACCACGATCTGGCCGGAGCGGGCGTCGCGGGTGCGGTGCACCCCGATCAGGTCGCCGTCGAAGATGCCTTCGTCGATCATCGAGTCGCCCTGCACTTTCAGCAGGTAGTCCGGCGCGGGCGAGAAGAACACCCGGTCGAGCACCACGAAGTCGTCCGAGCCGATATCCGCGCCGATCGGCAGACCGGCCGCGACCCGGCCCAGCACCGGCAGGCGCAGGACGTGGTCCGGCAACGCCGAGGCGGGCAGCGATTCGGGCAGGCCGTTCTGCAGCGCCGGTGCCTGGACCAGCCGGATGCCGCGGGCCTGGCCCGGGATGCGACGGATCGCCCCGGCCTGCTCCAGCGCTTCCAGATGGTACTGGGCGGCCCGGACGCCCTTGAAGCCGAACGCACGGGCGATTTCCGTCTGCGACGGCGGTGCGCCATCGGTCTCTATACGCTCGGCGATCAACTGCAGGATCGCCTGCTGGGTATCGGTCAGGTCCATGGTTAGTAGTATTACTACTAACGATGCGGGCACGCAAGTGCCCGCAGAGGAAGAACAGATAGAAGAAGGGTGGTCCACGCCCAACCGAAGCCGCCAGCAACACCTGTAGCCACCGACCGTTGGTCGGTGACCGCGCGAACGCGCGGCAATGCCTGGCGGTGCGGGCGCGTGCCGCTTGAGGCCGTCTCTCCGGCGTTTACCCGCTGTAATCCTCTGGGTCAGGCGTTACTGGGCGCCGGATGAAGCGCAGCCCCGCATGGTACCGGGGGCAAGCAGTGACGGGCAGGTGCAGCCATGCATGGCGTGGCCCTACCCCGGGCAAGCAGTGACGGGCCGGTCAGGAAGGAGCGTCCGACCAACGGTCGGACCTACACGTAATCCCCCGCTTACGCGGGAGATTCCGGGGATCCTTCGGATCCCAGCGGCAGGAACCCTATGGGTTCTTGCCGCTGCGCCAGATCGAGAACAGGATCCACACGCCACAGAAGCCGGCACCGATGAAGCCGGCCACGCCGAGCGCAAGCAACCAGCGGCTGGAGATGCCGCCGACGCTGTGCATGACGATCGAGGAGCCGATGATCAGCGCGGCGGTCACGATACCCATGACCAGCCGGTTGGCGGCACGGTTGACCTGGTCGCCGAAGCCCTGCAGCGCGGTGGTTTCGATCTTGAGCTGGAGCCGGCCGCGGCGCGCCATCTGCAGCAGCCTACGCACGTCGCGCGGCAGGTCGCCGACCAGGTCCATCACCCCGACCAGGCTGCGCTTGCCGCGCTTGAGCATCGCGCCGGGCGAGTAGCGCTGCCACATCACCCGCTCCAGATACGGGCGCGCGGCGCTGGCCATGTCGAACTGCGGGTCGAGCTGGCGGCCCATGCCTTCCAGGGTGAGGAAGGTCTTGATCATCAGCGCCAGATCGGCCGGCAGGGTCAGCGCGTACTGGCGCAGCAACTGGGTGATGTTGCCCAGCATCAGGCCCATGTGCAGGTCTTTCAACGGCACCCCGCGGTACTGGTCCACGAAGGTGCTGATGTCCTGCTGCAGCCGCGACTCGTCCACCTCCACGCCACCGGCCCAGTCCAGCAGCACGTCGGCCACCTGCTCCGGCTCCTGGGTGACCAGGCCGTGCAGCAGCTGGGCGACCTGGAAACGGCGCTGCTCGGAGATCGCGCCGACCATGCCGAAATCGATCACGCCGATGCGGCCGTCGCGCAGGTAGATGATGTTGCCCGGGTGCGGATCAGCGTGGAAACAGCCGTCCTCCAGCACCATCTTCAGCACGATGCGCGCACCGGTGCGGGCCAGCAGCACGCGGTCCAGACCGGCCGCATCGACACCGGCCAGATCGCGACCGGGAATGCCGTCCACGAAGTCCTGCACGTTGAGGCTCTCGCACGTCCACTGCCAGTGCACGTTGGGTATCAGGATGTCGTCGCGGCCCTGGAAGTTGCGCGCGATGCGCTCGGCATTGCGGCATTCGGCGGCAAAATCCAGCTCGCGGCGCAGCGACACCTGGAACTGCTGCACCACCTCGGCCGGGCGATACCGCTGCAGGTCGGGCAAGCGCGCTTCCACGATCTCGGCCAGCCGCGCCAGCAGGCGCAGGTCGGCTTCGATCACCTCGCGGATGCCCGGACGACGGATCTTCAGCACCACGGCGGTGCCGTCATGCAGGGTTGCGCGGTGCGCCTGCGCCAGCGAGGCCGCGGCCATGGGCGTTTCATCGAGCCACGCGAACACCTCGGTGGCCGGCTCGCCGAGATCGCGTTCGAGCTGCTCACGCACCTGCGCATATGGCAGCGCGGGCACGGCATTCTGCAGTTCGGAAAATTCCGCGATCCAGTCCGGTGGGAACAGATCCACGCGGGTGGCCAGCACCTGGCCGAGTTTGACGAAGGTGGGGCCCAGGTCTTCCATCGCGCGGCGCACGCGCACCGGCGCGGTCATCCGCAGCATCTGCTGGGTATCGTTCCAGTGCAACAGGCGGCCAGCGCGTTCGAGCACATCGGCCAGACCGATGCGGCGCACAAGGTCGCCGAAGCCATAGCGGATCAGGACCGACGCGATTTCCTGCAATCGCCCCAGGTCACGCACGGTACCCAGCGTTTCCCACATCGGCCCACTCTCCTGTCAGCACACCCAGTCAGGATGTCACAACAGCGGGAAGATTCCCGTCAGCGCCTGCTGCACGGTCTGCCGCCGTATGGCTTCGCGGTCGCCGTCGAACTGGAACAGCTGCGCACGCGCGTAGCCGCCACGGCCCTTCCAGCCGATCCACACGCTGCCGACCGGCTTGTCCTCGCTGCCACCGCCCGGCCCGGCAATGCCGGTCACCGCCACGGCGATGCCGGCACCGGAATTGATCAGCGCACCGGAGACCATTTCCAGCACGGTCTCGCGGCTGACCGCGCCGAACTGTTCCAGCGTCTGTGCACGCACGCCGAGCAGGCGTTGTTTGGCTTCGTAGCTGTAGACCACCATGCCGCAATCGAAGAACGCCGAGGAGCCGGCGATATCCGTCATCGCCTTGGCGATCCAGCCGCCACTGCAGCTCTCGGCGGTGACCAGCTGCAGCGAGGCCTGCTGCAGGCGCTGGCCCACGTCACTGGCGAGGGCGCCCAGCTCGGCGTCGGAAGGAACGGTCATGGGGAATCCTGGATCAACGGGGGACGAACGCCCCCTGTTTTAGCCGAAATCGCGCGTGGTGTCGTGTGTCGCCGGGCGCGACGGAGGGTCGCACGCCCCCAAGATTATGCGAGCCGGCCAGCGGCCGGCACGCCCCGTCGCGCAGCCGCGCCGGGAGGCTGATGGAGCGCCGGCCAGCGGCCGGCACCCCCTCACCACTCCGGAAGCTTCTCCGGGAGCATCGCGCGGATCGGTTCGCCGCCCTCGCCGGCCGCCAGCTTCTCGGCCTCGGCGATCGGGATCTCGACCTGCAGCAGCCAACCGTCTTCGTCGGTGGTTTCGCTGCGCACGACTTCCAGCTGATGCAGGCGCGAACGCAGGCGGCCAGCACTCGGCGCCAACCGAAGCTCGCCACTGATGTGCTGCAGGCCCAGCCGCTTGCCCAGCACGGACTGCAACAGCGGCAGGCCAACGTTGTCGCGGGCGGAAATCCAGACCCGCTCGCGGCGCGCGTTGTCGGGGATGCCGTCCTGGCCATCGTGACGCACGTCGGCCCCGTCGATCCGATCGATCTTGTTGAACACCAGCAACTGCGGCAGATCGCCCGCGCCGATGGCGGTCAGCACTTCATCCACCTGTGCGATGCGCTCCTCACGGTGCGGATCGGCCGCATCGACGAGGTGCAGCAGGAAGTCCGCTTCGCGGGCTTCGGACAAGGTGGACCGGAACGCGGCCACCAGATCGTGCGGCAGGTCCCGGACGAAGCCGACGGTATCGGCAAGCACCACGCTGCCGCCCGGCAGCGCGATGCGGCGCACGGTCGGGTCCAGCGTGGCGAACAACTGGTCTGCGGCATACGCCTCGGCACCGGTCAATGCGTTGAACAGGGTCGACTTGCCGGCGTTGGTGTAGCCCACCAGGGCCACCCGCGGCAGCTCGCTGCGCAGGCGGGCACGACGCATCTGGGTGCGCTGCACTTCCACCTTTTCCAGCTTCTTCTGCAGCTGCTCCACCCGCTTCTGCAGCAGGCGGCGATCGGTTTCCAGCTGGGTTTCACCCGGGCCGCGCAGACCGATGGAACCGCCGCGCTGGCGCTCCAGATGGGTCCAGCCGCGGATCAGCCGCGTGGACATGTGGCGCAGCTGCGCCAGCTCGACCTGCAGCTTGCCTTCGTGGCTGCGCGCACGCTGGGCGAAGATATCCAGGATCAGCCCGGTGCGGTCGATCACGCGCCGCTCCAGGAACCGTTCCAGGTTGCGCTCCTGCCCCGGCGACAGCGCATGGTTGACCAGGATCAGGTCGGCGCCGGTGGCATCGGCCGCGGCCTTGACCTCGTCCAGCTTGCCGCTGCCGATCAGGATCGACGGATTGGGCCGATCGATGCGCGCGGTCAACGTGGCCGCGATGCTGGCCCCGGCAGAGCGGGCCAGATCGGTGAACTCTTCAAGCACGTCATCTTCGAGCCGGCCGGCATGCGGCTGGATCAGGAGTGCGTGTTCGCCTCGCTTGGAACGGTCAAACACGCAGTTCTCCAGAATTTTTCACGCAGTCACTCAACGTCGTCATCACCTTGGACGCCCTCGGCGCCATCATTGGATTGCACATAACCACCTCCGGGCCCGACCTTCACGTTGCGCGCCGGCACCACGGTCGAGATGGCGTGCTTGTACACCATCTGGCTCACCGTATTACGCAGCAGCACCACGAACTGGTCGAACGATTCAATCGTTCCCTGCAGCTTGATGCCATTGACCAGATACACCGACACCGGCACACGTTCGCGCCGAAGTGCATTCAGAAACGGATCCTGCAGCGATTGCCCCTTGGACATTGCACACTCCTGATTATTGTTTTTATGGTCTTCCGGCAGTTGCCACGGCCCCCGCCGCCCGCCGGAACCCTTGATGGTACACGGGGTGGGCGGGTGAAGGCGTGGACTCAGCGTGCGACGAAGGTCGACACCGCATCCGCCAGGGAAGCCCTGTCTAGATGGGGATCGAACCAGCGCGCATCAAGCTCCCCGCGCAGCCAGGTCAGCTGGCGCTTGGCCAGCTGGCGGGTGGCCTGGATGCCGCGTTCACGGAAGTTCTCCGCCGTCCCCTGCCCGTCCAGATACGCCCAGGCCTGCCGGTAGCCCACCGCCCGCACGGCCGGCAGATCCAGCGGCGCGGCCACCTCGGCCATCGCCGGCAGGGCCCGCAGCGCGCGGACTTCGTCAAGGAAGCCGTGATCCAGCATCGTGTCGAAACGGGTTTCGATGCGCTGGTGCAGCACCGTGCGCTCGCGCGGCGCGAGGATCAGTTTGAGCGCCCGAACCGGCAGCCGGTCCACGCCGGGCAACTTCTGCCATTCGCTGATCGGGGTACCGGTCAGCCGATGGACTTCCAGCGCCCGCTGGATGCGCTGCGGGTCGGTGGCGTGAATGCGCTTTGCCGCTGCCGGATCGATGCCGGCCAGTTGGCCATGCATCGCCGCCCAGCCCTGCTCGGCCGCCTCAGCGGCAATCTGCGCGCGCACCGCCGGATCGGCTTCGGGCATCGGCGACAGGCCCTGCAGCAGGGCGCGGAAATACAGCCCGGTGCCACCGGCCAGGATCGGCATGCGGCCGCGCGCGATGATGTCGCGGACGGCACGCGCCGCGTCGCTGGCGAACTCCGCCGCCGAATAGGTCTGCCACGGGTCGCGCACATCTAGCAGATGGTGCGGCGCCTGCGCGCGCTCGGCCGCATCGGGTTTGGCCGAGCCGATATCCAGCCCGCGGTAGACCAGGGCGGAATCGACGCTCACGATTTCGCCGTCCAGCTGCTGGGCCAGCGCGATCGCGGTGGCGGTCTTGCCCGAGGCGGTCGGGCCCATCACCGCGATCGCCAGCGGGCGCTGATCGACGGCCATCAGTCCTCGTCCGGCCAGCGCGGCATCGCCGGTGCGGCCGACACCCGCGGCATCGGCACCGCATCGACCGCCGCCCATACCTTCAAGGCGTCCACCGTGGCGGCGACATCGTGCACGCGCAGCAGCATCGCGCCACGCTGCGCCGCGATCAGGTGCGCGGCGACGGAACCGGCCACGCGGTCACGCGGCTGCTCACGACCGGTCAGTTCACCGATGCTGCGCTTGCGCGACAGGCCGGCCAGCATCGGCACGCCCAGCTCGAGGAAACGGCCCGAGCGTGCGAGCAGGATCATGTTGTGTTCGGTGGTCTTGCCGAAACCGAAGCCCAGATCGATGATCAGGTGCTTCTTGGCGACGCCGGCCATCTCGGCCTGGAACATGCGCTCGGTCAGGAAGCGATGCACCTCGGCGACCACGTCATCGTAGTGCGGGGTGTCCTGCATGCTGCCGGGCTCGCCCTGCATGTGCATCAGCACCACCGGCACGCCGAGTTCGGCGGCGGCGTCCAGCGCACCGGGCTGGCGCAACGCATGGATGTCATTGATCAGGCCGGCACCGGCGGCGACCGCGGCGCGCATCACCTCGGGCTTGAAGGTGTCGATGCTGATCGGCACGGTGGTTTCGCGTGCCAGCCGCTCGATCACCGGGATGACCCGGCGCAGTTCTTCATCCAGCGGTACCGGCGCACTGCCGGGCCGGGTCGACTCGCCGCCGATGTCGAGCAGGTCGGCGCCCTCGGCCACCAGCTGCAGGCCGTGCGCGACCGCGGCCTCCACGCTGTCGTGGTCACCGCCGTCGGAGAACGAATCCGGGGTGACGTTGACGATGCCCATGACCCGCGGGCGATCCAGCCGCAGCAGGCGGCCGCCGCAATCGAGCTGGGGGGAGATATCGAACATGGGCAGATCCACGAAGTACGCCAGCGCGTAGTTTACGCTGGCGCACCGGACCGGCCGTCAGAGGTCGCCGAGGCGGGCCCCATCGACCGGCTTGGCCAGCCAGATCGCCAGATCGTTGCCGATCGCATTGACCGTGCGCTCGAGCACATCGCACGAGCCCTTGAAGCCGGCAAACGCGCCACCGCGCGACACGCGGCGTGCGGTGACCGTGGCCACCTGCTGGCCGTTCTCGAACAGCACGCCGCGCACGGCAGCGGACTTGAAGTGGCCGGTGAACGCATTGCCGGCGCTCTGCGCCTCCACCAGTTCCAGCTTCAACGCGTGTCCGCTGCCGGTGTTCACCGGATCACTGCTGAAGACGATGGTGTTGCCATGCGCCGGCGCATTCTTGCCCAGCGCGGTCGCCAGCTGCGCGCCCATCCGGCACTCGGCCTTGATGTTCTCGGCGATGATCGCCGCGTCGTTGAACGGCACCGGATCCTGCACGTGGATCTCGGCGGCCATGAGCGGCGTGGCACAGCACAGCAGCGCAGCAACCGCTACGCGCATCGAATGACGCATGAACATCCCCCTGGAAAGTGTGTCGGCCGATCCCCCGGCCATGCCCGGCCGCAGCATGCGGCGCGGGCACGCGCATCGTGCCCACTGCCGGCGGCGCGCGCAAGCACTCAGCGCTGGCGGCGCTTGCGCTCCACGTACACGGTCTTGGCGATGCTCATCAGCACACCGACCGCGATGCCGACGCCGGCGCCGAGCAGGAAGTTGTCGCGGGTCAGGCCGATGGCCACGCCAATGACCGTGGCGATCACCATTTCAGTGGTGTGCGAGATCGGCTGCGGCGGGGGTGCGGACATGGCGACTCCAGAACGGGAACGAAAACGGACCGTCATTATGACTTGCCCGAAACGACGAAGGCCGGGTTTCCCCGGCCTTCGTCACTTACGTGGGCAACACTCAGATCTGCTCGGCAGGACCGGCGATCGGCGCGACCGGACGGGCATCGCCGCCCTTGTCGTTGTTGTTGCCGCCATCCTTGTTGCTGGGGGACTTGTCCCAGCCCATCGGCGGCGGCGGATCACGGCCTTCCATCACGGCATTGATCTGCGGCGCATCGATGGTCTCGTACTGCAGCAGCAGTTGGGACATCGTGTGCAGCTTGTCGAGGTTGGCGGTCAGCAGTTCGGTGGTACGGGCGTACGCCTTGTCCAGGATGCTGCGGACGACTTCGTCGATGCGGCGCGCGGTGTCATCCGACACGCTCTTGTGCTGCGTCACCGAACGGCCGAGGAACACTTCATCGTCCTCTTCACCGTAGGCGATCGGGCCGAGTTCGTCGGACAGGCCCCACTTGGTGACCATGTTGCGGGCCATCTTGGTGGCGCGCTCGATATCGTTGGAGGCGCCGGTGGTGACCTTGTCGGTGCCGAAGATCAGTTCTTCGGCAACGCGGCCGCCGTACAGCGAACACAGCTGCGATTCGATCGCCACCCGGTTCATCGAGTACTTGTCGCCTTCGGGAAGGTACATCGTCACACCCAGCGCGCGACCGCGGGGAATGATGGTGACCTTGTAGACCGGATCGTGCTCGGGCACCAGGCGACCGACGATGGCGTGGCCGGCTTCGTGGTAGGCGGTGAGCGTCTTTTCTTCTTCGCTCATCGCCATCGAACGGCGTTCGGCACCCATCAGGATCTTGTCGCGGGCACGGTCGAAGTGGTCCATGCGGACTTCCTTCTCACCGCCGCGCGCGGCGAACAGTGCTGCTTCGTTGGCCAGGTTGGCCAGGTCCGCACCGGAGAAGCCCGGGGTGCCGCGCGCGATCACCATCGGCTCGACATCGTCGGCCAGCGGCAGCTTGCGCATATGCACCTTGAGGATCTGCTCGCGGCCCTTGACGTCCGGCAGGCCGACCACGACCTGGCGGTCGAAACGGCCCGGGCGCAGCAGCGCCGGATCCAGCACGTCGGGACGGTTGGTGGCGGCGATGACGATCACGCCCTCGCCTCCCTCGAAGCCGTCCATTTCGACCAGCAGCTGGTTCAGGGTCTGCTCGCGCTCGTCGTGACCGCCGCCCAGACCGGCACCACGGTGACGACCGACAGCGTCGATTTCATCGATGAAGATGATGCACGGTGCCTGCTTCTTGGCCTGCTCGAACATGTCGCGCACGCGGCTGGCGCCGACGCCGACGAACATTTCCACGAAGTCCGAACCGGAGATCGAGAAGAACGGCACCTTGGCCTCGCCAGCAATGGCGCGGGCCAGCAGCGTCTTGCCGGTACCCGGCGGACCCACCATCAGCACGCCGCGCGGAATCTTGCCGCCCAGCTTGGTGAACTTGGTGGGGTCGCGCAGGAAGTCGACCAGTTCGCCGACTTCTTCCTTGGCCTCGTCGCACCCGGCAACGTCGGCGAAGGTGACCTTGATCTGGTCTTCGCCCTGCAGCTTGGCGCGCGACTTGCCGAAGGACATCGCGCCCTTGGCCCCGCCGCCACCGCCCTGCATCTGGCGCATGATGAAGATCCAGAAGCCGATGATCAGGATCACCGGGAGGAAGTTCATCAGGATCGCGCCCAGCGAGATGCCGCTGGAGGGCTCCTCCTGGACGATTTCCACGTTCTTGCCGCGCAGCACGTTGATCAGGTCGCGATCGAACGGGGCGGTGATGGTGGCCGACTGGCCGCCACGGGTGGTGTAGGAAATCTGATTGGTGCCGCCACGCATGTCCCCGCTGAAGGTCACCTTCTGGACATTGCCGCTGTCCACCTGGTCCAGGAACTGCGAGTACGTCGCGCCCTGTGCGCCGGCTCCGCTGCTCTTCGGCGAGAAGCTCTGGAAGACCACCATCAGCACGACGGCGACGACCACCCATAGCAGGAGGTTCTTGGTCAAGTCGTTCATCCTCATTGGCTCCGGTGTTCCTCTAATTCCTGACGCGATTCGTATGGTTGAGCTTACTTGATCTGCGCGCGTTTTCCCTGCCCCAAGGCGTACACCTCGGGCGAGCGCTTCCGGGAGGCTTCAGGCTTGCGGATCACTACTTTGTCGTACCGGCGGCGCATTTCGCGCACGTAGTCGTCAAAGCCCACGCCCTGGAACAGCTTGATCAGGAACGCGCCACCGGGCTTGAGATGGTTGTCGGCAAAATCCAACGCCAACTCCGCCAGGTGCATCATCCGCGGTTGGTCCACCGCATCCATTCCACTCTTATTGGGGGCCATATCCGAGAGCACAAGGTCTACCGGCTGATCCCCCAGCATGGCTTCGA
This sequence comes from Stenotrophomonas sp. PS02301, assembly GCF_029959485.1. Lineage (NCBI taxonomy): Bacteria > Pseudomonadati > Pseudomonadota > Gammaproteobacteria > Lysobacterales > Lysobacteraceae > Stenotrophomonas > Stenotrophomonas sp. PS02301. The sequence goes on along the minus strand of NZ_JASCOO010000027.1, from coordinate 24,209 downwards.
ACTCCGATAGGACGGCTTGTTCCCTGAAGTCACCGTGAAGGAACTCCACGCCGGCCAGCGGCGGCATCTCCAGGATGTCCAAGGCCAGCACCCGGCCGGTATCGCCGATCTGGCGGCGGACCTGCTGGGACCAGCCACCCGGGGCGGCGCCCAGATCGACCACGACCATGTGCGGCTTCAGCAGCCGATCGCGCTGCAGCAACTCCTCCAGCTTGTAGGCCGCACGCGAGCGCATGCCCTCGGCCTGGGCCTTCTTCACGAAGGGGTCGGCGAAGTGCTCTTTCAACCAGCGTTGACTGCTTTTGCTACGGGTTGCCATTGAGATGCGGGTCGGATGGGGAGGTCATGATACCCTGATCGCCCCAGTTAACCGCTTGTTCCTGAATGGCTATCGCCCTGACTTCTTCCCAAACCCGTTTCCTCCGCGGCCACGCGCATGATCTGAAAGCCCTGCTCCAGATCGGCGGCAAGGGGGTGACACCGGCCTTCCTGGCTGAACTGGAAGAGGTGCTGGAGCGCCACGAGCTGATCAAGGTCAAGGTTGCCGCCGAAGACCGCGAGGCCCGTGACGCCCTCATCGCCGAGCTGGTCAGTGCCAGCGAAAGCGCGCTGGTGCAGCGTATCGGCCACGTGGCCGTGCTGTACCGCCCGAGCAAGGAACAGCGCCAGATCGTCCTGCCGCGCGGCTGATTCCGGAACGCTTATGCAGCTGAGCCACGAAATCCCCGACTACGCCTATGCCCTGCGCGCCGCCGATGGCCGCAGTGCGAAAGTGAATGACCGGACCCTGGCCGCCAGTTTCATCCTGGCTCCGGACACGCTGATCGAAGCGTGGCCGGTGGCCGATATTGCCTTGCTGACCCCGGAAGACCTGCAGCCGGTGCTGGCGCTGAACCCCGCGCTGGTGGTGCTGGGTACGGGCGATACCCAGGTGTTCCCGCCGGCGGCAGTCATGGCCGCCTGCCTGACCCGTGGGATCGGCCTGGAAGTGATGAACAACCCGGCGGCGGCGCGAACCTTCAACATCCTCGCCAGCGAGGGGCGCAAGGTGGCCGCGGCGTTCATCCTGAAGGGGTGAGACCGGGATTTCCGTTCAGAAAAGGCCGCCCTTGAGGCGGCCTTTTTCGTGCTTACTTCGGCGGCAGGTACAGCAGCGGGTCGACCGGCTTGCCGTTGTAGCGGATCTCGAAGTGCAGCATGTCGCGTGCGGCGCCGGTGCGGCCCATCTCCGCGATCTGCTCGCCGGCCTTCACGCTCTGGCCTTCATTGACCAGGCGCTTGCGGTTGTGACCATACGCCGACAACCACTGGTCGCTGTGCTTGATGATGATCAACTCACCGAAACCGACCAGGCCGGCACCGGAGTACACCACCACGCCGGCGGCCGTCGCCCGGACCGGCTGGCCACTGGTGCCGGCAATGTCCACGCCCTGCTTGGTCGCTTCACCGGCGACGAAGCGCCCGACGATCGCGCCATCGGCCGGCCAGCGCCAGCTGATGTTGCTCTTGATCGCCGTGGTCGGCGCCGGCGTAGCGGCCGGCGCTGTGCCACCCGGGCGCGGCGCGGTCACCACGGTGGTCGGGGCGCGGCCCGGGCTGCCGCCGCTGCCGCCCGGGTACAGGCGCAGCGACTGCCCCGGATAGATCGTGTACGGCTCGGCCAACCCGTTCCAGGCGGCCAGATCGCGCGGGGTGATGTTGTGGATGCGGGCCAGCGCATACAGCGTGTCGCCACGGCGGACGACGGCGGTCTGGCCGGGTTTGGCCACCGAGCTCTGCGGCGTGCTGTGGGCCACACCGCCCGAGCCCGAGGGCCGCACCACGGTGGCGGTGCCACAGGCGCTCAGCGCCGACACCACCAGCAGCAGCGCGCCGCTGCGCACTCCCTTGCTCAAACGATCAGCACTCATGCGAACTTCGCTCTCCATACAAGCCAGGCCACCAGCACGACCACCAACGCGGTCGCGATCCAGCCCAGCGGTTCAATCCAACGGCGCAGCGCAGCTTCCGCGCGCGGCCCGCCAATACGAATGACCGCCGCCAGCACGTACACGCGCTTGCCACGGCCGATCAACATGCTCAGGAAATACTGCGGCAACGGCACGCCGACGATACCCGATGCCCATGTGAAGACCTTCATCGGGATCGGCATGAAGCCGCCCAGCACCAGGAAGGTGAACACCGCCCAGGGCGACTCGGCCATCTTGGCCTGCACGATGGCGATGCCACCTTCGATGCTGGTCAACATGCCCAGCGCGGCGAACACCGGCTTGAGCGCTTCGAAGGCGAAGTGGCCCAGCGCATAGCCGACCAGCGCACCGGCCATCGAACCGGCCAGGCTGAGCGTGGCGAACCACCAGCCGCGCTTGGGCTGGGCCACGCACATCGGGGCGAGCATCACCTCGGGCATCACCGGGAAGATGATCGCCTCGATGAAGCTCAACACCGTCAGATAGGTCGGGGCGCGCTCATGCGCGGCCCACTTCATTGCCCGCTCGTACAGCGGACCAAAAATCTTCATGACGCAACGCTCCTTGGAATCAGTCCAGCATGCCAGACAGCAGCGGTACGAACGTGACCGGTGCCAGTACCTGCTGTTCAACACTGCCGTCATCGCGACGGGTCAACTGGATCAGCGACTGCGCGCCCGGGCCGCCGACCGGCGCGACCAGGCGGCCACCCACGGCAAGCTGTTCGACCAGTGCGTCCACCAGCGCCGGTGCGGCCGCGGTCACCACGATCGCATCGTAAGGACCGTGTTCGGCCCAGCCGATGCGGCCATCATCATGTTTGCTGCGGATGTTCATGCCCAGCGCACGGAAGCGCTTGCGCGCCTGGCGCAGCAGATCGCCGATACGCTCGACCGTGTACACCTCCAGCCCGATCGCGCCCAGCACGGCGGCCTGGTAGCCCGAGCCGGTGCCGACTTCCAGCACTTTCTTCGGCGCTGACTGCAGCACCGCTTCGGTCATGCGCGCGACCACCCAGGGCTGGGAAATGGTCTGCCCGTGCCCGATCGGCAGCGCGGTGTCTTCGTAGGCACGCGACGCCAGCGCTTCATCGATGAACAGATGGCGCGGCACCACACGGATGGCATTGAGGGTGGCTTCGTCGGCGATGCCGGCATCGCGCAGGCGATCCACCAGGCGATCGCGGACCCGCTGCGAGGTCATGCCGATGCCGACGGCTTCGGGCTGCAGGCGCAGGCGCGGGGTCATGCCGGCCGGTCCAGCGCGTCGGTCAACCCGGCAACCCAGCTGGCCACTTTCTCCAATGCCTGGTAACGGGTGAGATCGACCTGGATCGGGGTGATCGAGATGTAGCCGTTGCGGACCGCGTGGAAATCGGTGCCGGGGCCGGAATCCTGCTCGCGCCCGGCCGGGCCGATCCAGAACACCTCATTGCCGCGCGGATCGCGCTGGGCAATGCAGCCTTCGGCGCGGTGGCGGTTGCCCAGGCGGGTCACTTCGAACCCACGGACCTCGCTCCACGGCAGATCCGGCACGTTGACGTTGAGGATGGTGTCGGCGGGCAGCGGGTCGGCCTTGAGCCGGGTCACGATCTCGACCGCGGCGCGGGCGGCGGTATCGAAGTTGCGCGGCTCGTGGTTGTGCGTGACCAGCGACATCGCCACTGCGGGCAGGCCGAGGAAGCGCCCTTCCATCGCCGCCGAGACGGTACCGGAGTAGATGACGTCGTCGCCGAGATTGGCGGCGTTGTTGATGCCCGATACCACCATGTCCGGTTCGTACTCGAGCATGCCGGTCAAGGCCAGATGCACGCAGTCGGTCGGGGTGCCGGCCACCGAGCAGGTGTAGTGGTCGATGCGCTTCATGCGGATCGGCAGGTCCAGGGTCAGCGAATTGCTGGCGCCGGAGCGATCACGATCGGGGGCGACCACGGTCACTTCATGACCGGCGTCACGTAAACCCGTGGCGAGCATCTTGATGCCCGGTGCATCGACACCGTCGTCGTTGCTGACCAGAATCCGCATCTGCGATTTAACCGCTTGATTTTTCAAGACTTCGATTCCATCACTTCCCACTGTTGGCGGCGGTGGCCGTGCCCCTTCCGGAGCATGACGACCGCGCAAGTGCGTCCGCTATTGTGCCGCAAGCGGACAGATCGTCCTACCCCGATAACGGTAGGCATCGCCCTCCCCGCCCATTAGGCTGTACGCATGTCACATCCTGAAGACGAAGATCCTGCCGCGTTGTTCCGCGCCGCCATCGGCGAGGTCAAACCGCTGCGCAAGGTGGTCACGCCGCCGCCGGCCACGCCACGGCCGAAGCCGCGCGCGCGGATGGCCGAGCAGGATGAACAGGACGCCCGCGGTGAATTCGCCCGGCTGCTGCGCGACAGCAGCCCCCTGGAGGCTGGGGATACGGCCAGCTACCGGCGCGAGAACCTGCCGCCGCGGATGTTCCAGCGACTCAAGCGCGGCCAGTACTCCGTGCAGGACGAACTGGACCTGCATGGTGCAACCGTGGCCCAGGCCGAGGCGCTGGTCCGGCAGTTCCTGGTGGAAGCGCATGCCCATGAGTACGGCTGCGTGCGCATCATCCACGGCAAGGGGCTGCAATCCGATGGCGGCGCGCCGGTGTTGAAGAATCTGGTCGATCGCCTGCTGCGGCTGCGCAACGACGTGCTGGCGTTTCATTCCGCGCCCGCCGGCCAAGGTGGGACGGGCGCGGTACTGGTGCTGCTGGCAAACCGGTAGCCACCCGCACACCTGCATGGCGTGGCTCTACGCCTCCGGTGTGGCCTGGCTGGCATCTTCCACCGGTCCCAGCTCATGCAGCACCGCGGTGGCATAGCAGCCCGGTGGCAGCGCGAAGCTCAGTTCCAGCACATCCGCGGCCAGCCACTGGTGTTGCAGCATGGCCGGGCGCAGGCGCAGCGCACGGCGCTCCTGCTTCAGGCGAGCGCTTTCCAGGCCGGCGCGCAGCGCGAGCGATTGCTCATCCGCGACCGCGCCCAGTTCCAGTTCGGCGGCGGCGCCGGTGCTGCGCAGCTCACCTTCGCCCCACAACGGGCCGCTGGGGTGGATGTCGAAGCGGCCAAGGCGATCGGCCAGCAGATCCGTCCACGGCTCCGGGCCGAAGACACTGCGGCTGCCATCGAGCATCCAGACTTCGCCCTCCAGCGGCGTGTCCCAGTTGCCCTGCTCCACGCGCGCCGCCAGCACCTGGTTGAACAGTGCCGAGCGCGCGGCCGAGAGCAGCAACGAGCGCTGATCGGGCCGCATGCGGCGGCCGCCGAACATGGCCAGCGCGGCCGGCACGTTGCCGCCGTCGCGGCCGAAGCGCTGCTCACCGAACCAGTTCGGCAGACCGCGCGAGGCAAGATGGGACAGGCGCTCTTCAATGGCCGCGGCATCGCCGCGCACATCGCGCAGCACCAGCTTGAAGCGGTTGCCAGCCAGCGCACCGCGCTGCAGCTTGCGGTTGTGCCAGGTCGACTCGACCACCTCGATCTCGTCCGAAGCCAGCAGCGCCGGATCCGGCGCCACGCGCTTGGGCAGGTGCACGCTGAAGCGCTGCGTGGTGACCGCGTGGCGATCCTTCATGCCCGCGTAGCTGACCGCCATGTCCGGCAGGCCAGCCCACCTGGCCAGCACCTTGGCCACGTGCACGGTGTTCGCCCCGCGCTTGCGGATCGTCAGCAACAGGTGCTCGCCCTCACCGCTCGGCTCGAACGCCGGCAGTTCGTCCACCTGGAAATCCTCGGGCGTGGTGCGGATCTTCGCGCTGAGCAGCGGCGCGCCGAACGCCAGCGGCAACGGGATCACAGCGCCACCAACAGCACGCTGGCCTGGGCGGCGATGCCCTCGCTGCGGCCGGTGAAGCCCAGCTTCTCCGACGTGGTGGCCTTCACGCTCACGCAGTCCAGCGCGATGCCCAGCAGCGTGGCGATGCGCTCGCGCATGGCCAGCGCATGCGGACCGACCTTGGGCCGCTCGCAGATCACGGTGATATCGGTGTTGCCGACCTGCCAGCCGCGCCCGCGCAGCAGCCCGTTGCAATGATCCAGCAGGTGCGCGCTGTCCGCGCCTTTCCAGCGCATGTCGGTCGGCGGGAAATGCACGCCGATGTCGCCCAGTGCCAGCGCACCGAGCATGGCATCGCACAGGGCGTGCAGGATCACGTCGCCATCGCTGTGCGCGAGCACGCCGCAGCTGTGCGCGACGCGGATGCCGCCGAGCATGATGTGATCGCCCTCGCCAAAGGCATGGACGTCGTAGCCCTGTCCGATGCGGAAGGGAGGAAACTGGGGCGTGGTCATTGCAAGAACCTGCGGTTGGGTGTGGCGCGCGCGGACGTCAGGGTTCGCGACGCGACAACACGAATTCGAAACGGGACAGGTCAGCCGGCGTGGTGACCTTGAAGTTGTCTTCGCTGCCTTCCACCAGCAGCGGGCGCAGCCCCTGGCGCTCCATGGCCATGGCTTCGTCAGTGACGGCCACGCCGGCATCGGCCGCGTCCTGCAGCGCGCGCGCCAACTGGTAGCGGCGGAACAGCTGCGGGGTCAGCGCACGCCACAGGCGTTCACGCGGCTCGGTGGCATCGATACCACCGTCATCGCCGGCACGCTTGAGCGTATCGCGCACGGGCGCGGCCAGGATCGCGCCGACCGGGTCGGCACGGCCGACTTCCAGCAGGCGACCGAGATCGGCAGCGGCCAGGTTCGGGCGTGCGGCGTCGTGCACCAGCACGAAATCGTCCGCGCGCACGTCATCGGGCAACGCATGCAGGCCGGCCAGCACCGAGCCGGCGCGGGTGGCGCCGCCGATGCAGGTCAGAATGGGTTTGTCCGCCAGTGACTGCCAGCCCGGCCAGTCGGCGTCGTTCTCGGCGACCACCACCATCACTCCGGCCACGACCGGGTGCGAGAGCAGCGCCTCGAGGGTGTGGGCCAGCAACACGCGGTCGCCGGCCAGCAGATACTGCTTGGGCGTGGGCCCGCCGAAGCGGGTGCCACGGCCAGCAGCGGGAACCACCGCCCAGATGCCCGCCATCAGGGCACATCCTGGTGCGGCGCATCCGGATCGGTGACGGCCGTCGGCGCGCGCGGTGGCGGCACCGGCGCGTCTTCGACCACGCGGTAGAACTTCTCGCCGGGCTTGATCATGCCCAGCTCGCTGCGCGCGCGTTCTTCGATGGCGGCCTCGCCTTCCTTGAGGTCCTTGACCTCGGCAGCGAGCGCATCATTGCGCTGCTGCAGGCCGGCGTTGTCCCGCTTCTGGTTCTCGACCTGGGCCTCAAGCATCATCACTTCGCCCGAGTTGCCCGGCCCAAACCAGAAGCGGTACTGCAGCCATCCGAGCAGCAGCGCGAGCACCAGCAGCAGCCAGCGCCAGTCGCGCATGGGATCAGCGCTTCAGCGACACGAACGCGTCACGACCGGCGTAACGCGCGCCGGCACCGAGGGCTTCCTCGATACGCAGCAGCTGGTTGTACTTGGCCACGCGATCACTGCGGCACAGCGAGCCGGTCTTGATCTGGGTGGCGGTGGTGGCCACGGCGATGTCGGCGATGGTGGTGTCTTCGGTTTCGCCCGAACGGTGCGAGACGATCGAGGCGTAGTTGGCCGCGTGCGCCATGGCGATCGCTTCCAGGGTCTCGGTCAGGGTGCCGATCTGGTTGACCTTGATCAGGATCGCGTTGGCGGTGCCGGACTCGATGCCTTCCTTGAAGATCTTCGGGTTGGTGACGAACAGATCGTCGCCCACCAGCTGCACCTTGTTGCCGATGCGGTCGGTCAGCAGCTTCCAGCCGGCCCAGTCGTTCTCGGCCAGGCCGTCTTCGATGGTCACGATCGGGTACTGCGCGGCCCAGTCGGCCAGGAAGTCGACGAACTGCTCGGAGGTCAGGCGCTTGTTCTCGCCGACCAGGTTGTACTTGCCGTTCTCGTAGAACTCGCTGGAGGCCACGTCCAGGCCCAGCAGCACATCTTCACCGGCGGTGTAGCCGGCCTTGCCGATGGCTTCCAGGATGGTGTCCAGCGCTTCGACGTTGCTGCGGAAGTCCGGTGCGAAGCCGCCTTCGTCGCCCACCGCCGTGCTCAGGCCGTGGCCCTTGAGCACCGACTTGAGCGAGTGGAAGATTTCGGTACCGGCACGCAGCGACTCGGAGAACGAGGTGAAGCCGACCGGCAGCACCATGAATTCCTGGAAATCGACGTTGTTGTCGGCATGCGCGCCGCCGTTGATGATGTTCATCATCGGCACCGGCAGGGTGACGTCGCGGCCGTTGGCCAGGTGCTGCCACAGCGCCTGCTTCTTCGAGGCCGCCACGGCGTGGGCGTTGGCCAGCGAAACCCCCAGCAGCGCGTTCGCGCCCAGGCGGCCCTTGTTCTCGGTGCCGTCCAGATCGATCAGGCGGCGGTCGAGGCCTTCCTGGTCGGCGGCATCGAAGCCCTTCAGCGCCGTGGCAATCGTGGTGTTGACGTTGGACACGGCGTTGCGCACGCCCTTGCCCAGGTAACGGGTCTTGTCGCCGTCACGCAGTTCCACGGCTTCCTTGGTGCCGGTCGAGGCGCCCGACGGCACCGCGGCACGACCAAACGAGCCGTCCTCGAGGATGACTTCGGCTTCCAGCGTGGGGTTGCCACGGCTGTCGAGGATTTCACGGGCGTGGATGCTGCGGATCGTGGTCATAGCGGGCCGGTTACCAGTCAGAGAGGGGGAGGCGCCGCCAACGCAGCGCCAAAAAAAACATGCCGCGTGATTATCCCTGCACACCCGCCACTTGCCAAATCGGCGTAGCGGCAGGCAGCACCCCGGCCACGCTGGTGTGGCGCGAGGTCAGCGACGGGATCAACAACACCAGCAGCAACAAAGCCAACAGGGCCAGCGCCACGCCGCCGCCGGCCGGTTGCCGGCGCAGCCGGAACGCCAGCACGCTGGCGGTCACGCAGGCCAGCGCAACGGTGCCGGTCAGTGACAGCGTGACCAGCAGCAACGGCCGCACCGAGCGCAGCGCGTTGTCACCGTCACCGGGCGAGCCGACGCTGGCGAACACCAACAGCACCAGCACGAACACACCGCCCCAGGCCATGATCGCCGCACCCAGCGCGACCCAGCCCCAGGCCCAGCCACGCCAGCCGCGGCGCACCGCAGGTGACGCCGGAACGTCGCCTGTCATGCGAAGCGCGAGAACCCGTGCTTCTTGGTGACCGCGTCGAGTTCCATCAGGGTTTCAAGCAGCTCCTCCATGCGGTCCAGCGGCCACGCGTTGGGGCCATCGGACAGCGCCTTGGACGGATCCGGGTGGGTCTCGGCGAACAGGCCGGACACACCGACAGCGACCGCCGCACGCGCCAGCACCGGCACGAACTCGCGCTGGCCACCGGAGCTGTTGCCCTGCCCGCCCGGCAGCTGCACCGAATGGGTGGCGTCGAACACGACCGGGCACCCGGTATCGCGCATCACCGACAGCGAGCGCATGTCGCTGACCAGGTTGTTGTAGCCGAAGCTGGCACCGCGCTCGCAGACCATGATGTCCTGGTTGCCGGTGGCCTTGGCCTTCTCCACGACAGGTTTCATGTCCCACGGGGACAGGAACTGACCCTTCTTGATGTTGACCGGCTTGCCGGTCGCGCACACCTTGGTGATGAAATCGGTCTGGCGGACCAGGAAGGCCGGGGTCTGCAGCACGTCCACCACCGAGGCCACTTCGTCCATCGGGGTGTATTCGTGCACGTCGGTCAGCACCGGCACGCCGATCTGCTTCTTCACTTCGGCCAGGACCTTCAGGCCCTCTTCCATGCCCGGGCCGCGGAAGGCGGTGCCCGAGGTGCGGTTGGCCTTGTCGAAGCTCGACTTGAAGATGAAGTTGATGCCGAGGCGATCGGTGATTTCCTTCAACTTGCCAGCCACGTCCAGCTGCAGCTGCATCGACTCGATCACACACGGGCCGGCGATCAGGAACAGGGGCTGGTCGAGCCCGACGTCGAATCCACACAGTTTCATGGCGTTTCCTTGTTGTCCGGCGAACACTGGCCAGGCCAGCCGCCGTGGGTGATTAGCGCTCTGCAATGGGGGCACGCGGCCCCCACTGCAAGTGCGGCGTGCCGATCAGGCGGCTGCGTCCTGCGCCAGCTTGGCACCGGCCTTGCGCTCCCGCGCAGCACGGATGAAGCCGATGAACAGCGGGTGGCCTTCGCGCGGGGTGGACAGGAACTCCGGGTGCGCCTGGCAGGCCAGGAACCACGGGTGCTGGTCGCGCGGCAGCTCGATGACTTCCACCAGGGTGTCGTCCATCGACTTGCCGGCGATCACCAGGCCCGCATCTTCCAGCTGGGTGCGGTAGCGGTTGTTGAACTCGTAACGGTGGCGATGACGCTCGGACACCACATCCTTGCCGTACAGCTCGCGGGCCAGCGTGCCCGGCTTCAGGCGCTGTTCCTGCAGGCCCAGGCGCATGGTGCCGCCCAGATCGCTCTTGTCGTCGCGCTTTTCCACATCGCCGGTGGCGGTGCGCCATTCGGTGATCAGGCCGATCACCGGGTTCGGCGACTGGCGGTCGTTCTCGGTGCTGTTGGCACCTTCCAGGCCGGCCACATGGCGGGCGAAATCGACCACCGCGGCCTGCATGCCGTAGCAGATGCCGAAGTACGGCACGCTGTGCTCACGGGCGAACTGCGAGCTCAGCACCTTGCCTTCGAAGCCACGGTCGCCGAAGCCGCCCGGCACCAGGATGCCGTCGACATCCTTGAGTGCAGCCAGATCGCTGTCTTCCAGTTCCTGCGCTTCGAGCCACTTCAGGTTGACCTTGGTGCGCTGGCGCAGGCCGCCGTGCTTGAGCGCCTCGCCAACCGACTTGTAGGCGTCCTGGTGATCGACATACTTGCCGACCACCGCGATGGTGACCTCATCCAGCGGGTGCAGCGTGGCATCCACCGCCGCTTCCCACTCGGCCAGATCGACCGGGCCGGCCTTGTCGCCGAGCTTGAGCTGGTTGACGACGATGTCGTCCAGGCCCTGCGCGTGCAGGCCCATCGGAATGCGGTACAGCACGTCCACGTCCGGCACGCTGATCACGGCGCGCTCGGAGACGTTGGTGAACTGGGCGATCTTGCGGCGCTCCGAATCCGGCACCACCTGCTCGGAACGGCACAGCAGCACGTCCGGCTGGATGCCGATCGAGCGCAGTTCCTTGACCGAGTGCTGGGTCGGCTTGGTTTTCAGCTCGCCGGCAGCGGCGATGTACGGCACCAGGGTCAGGTGCATGAACAGCGCTTTCTCCGGGCCGCGCTCGGTGCGCACCTGGCGGATCGCCTCCAGGAACGGCAGCGACTCGATATCGCCCACGGTGCCGCCGATCTCCACCAGCGCCACGTCGAAGCCTTCGGTGGCCTCGTCCATGCAACGGCGGATTTCATCGGTGATGTGCGGGATGACCTGCACGGTGGCACCCAGGTAATCGCCGCGGCGCTCCTTGCGGATCACGTTCTCGTAGATGCGGCCGGTGGTGACCGAGTTCTTGCGGCTCAGGCGGGTACGCACGAAGCGCTCGTAATGGCCCAGGTCCAGATCGGTCTCGGCGCCGTCATCGGTGACGTAGACCTCACCGTGCTGGAACGGGCTCATGGTGCCCGGGTCGACGTTGATGTACGGATCGAGCTTCATCATCGTCACCCGCAGGCCGCGGGCCTCGAGGATGGCGGCAAGCGACGCGGCGGCAATGCCTTTGCCGAGCGAGGACACTACGCCGCCGGTTACGAAGATCAAGGGAGTCATGGCTGGGGGTGTCCTGTCAGGAAGGGGGAAACGGCGCCGGCGCGCGGGGCGACGGACGACGTAAAGGGGAAAATCGGAACGATCCGGCTGGCGGCGGCGTCTTCACGCGCCAGGACCGGGATCAGGGGGGATACGGTGCGGGAGTGGGTCAGCGACGTCGGGTCAGCCGTGCCGGCCACTGTCTGGACCGTCACCTCCTGCCTACCCTGCTGGCGATCGCGCACGATCAGGCCAGTCCATTCGCTGATGGATGACACGCACTACTCCCGGAAAGCCATAGTTTACAGATTGACGGCCTCCAGCCCAAGGGGCGGATGACGGTCTTCACATAAAAAGAAGAGCCCCGGCGCGATACCGGGGCTCATGTTGGATACTTTTCAGCTCCCCAGGTCTCTCTGGTGGTGAGCCCCCCTTGGAGTTCAAGGGGGCGCGCCGACAGGCGCGGGGATGTGGAGGAGAGGGTGAGCGGGGCCCACGGTTTGCCGCGCAAACCGTGGGGAAGCGTCAGCGCGAAGCGCTTATCGCTTCTTCCGCGCTTCTTCCTCTTCTTCCTTCTGCGGGGCCTGCTCGCCCTTGGCCTTCATTTCGGCCGTCGCGGCGGCGCGGCGCTTGGCCTTGGCGTCCGCTTCCGCCTGGGCCTTGTCGGCCTGTTCGCCCTGCTGCGGCGTGGGCTGGCCCTGTCCGGCGTTCTGGGCCAGTGCCATGGGCACGGCCACCACGGCGGCGGCGATGGCAACGATGGTCAGCAACTTCTTCATGGGGTGCTCCTCGCGGTATGGCATGGAATGGGGCGCCGGAGGCTCCGGTTTCCCATCCAGCACAGTCTATCGCGCCCCGGTCGGCCGCCCCCTGAACGTGTGGCGTGCAAAAAACCCGTCCAGACCGCAAACTTCGCCGTCGCATTGCGCTTTATGAAGACAGATGAACGCCCGCTATAACGCCGCCGATATTGAAGTCCTGTCCGGCCTGGACCCGGTCAAGCGCCGCCCCGGCATGTACACCGACACCGCGCGCCCGAACCATCTGGCGCAGGAAGTCATCGACAATGCCGTCGACGAAGCCTTGGCCGGACACGCCCACACGGTCGAAGTCACGCTGTTCAAGGACGGCAGCTGCGAAGTCAGCGATGACGGCCGCGGCATGCCCGTGGACATCCACCCCGAGGAGAAGATCCCCGGCGTCGAACTGATCCTGACCCGCCTGCACGCGGGCGGCAAGTTCAACAACAAGAACTACACCTTCTCCGGCGGCCTGCATGGCGTTGGCGTCAGCGTGGTCAACGCGTTGTCCACCCTGGTGGAAGTGCACATCAAGCGCGAGGGGAGCGAACACCGCATCACCTTCCGCAACGGCGACCGCGCCACCCCGCTGGAAGTGGTCGGCAGTGTCGGCAAGAAGAACACCGGTACCCGCGTGCGCTTCTGGGCCGACCCGAAGTACTTCGATACGCCCAAGTACAACCTGCGTGCGCTGCGTCACCTGCTGCGCGCCAAGGCCGTGCTGTGCCCGGGCCTGACCGTGAAGCTTCTCGATGAAGCCACCGGCGAGCAGGACACCTGGTACTACGAAGATGGCCTGAGCGATTACCTCAAGGCCGAACTCGGCGAGCGCGAGATGCTGCCGGCCGACCTGTTCGTGGGTCACCTCAAGAAAGAAAACGAGATCGTGGACTGGGCCCTGGCCTGGATTCCCGAAGGCGAGCTGGTCCAGGAAAGCTACGTCAACCTGATCCCGACCGCCCAGCACGGCACCCACGCCAACGGCCTGCGCACCGGCCTGACCGAGGCGCTGCGCGAGTTCTGCGACTTCCGCAACCTGCTGCCGCGCGGCGTCAAGCTGGCCCCGGAAGATGTCTGGGACCGCGTGTCGTTCGTGCTGTCGCTGAAGATGACCGACCCGCAGTTCAGCGGCCAGACCAAGGAACGCCTGTCCTCGCGCCAGGCCGCCGGGTTCGTCGAAGGCGCCGCGCACGATGCCTTCAGCCTGCTGCTCAACCAGAACGTCGCATTGGGCGAGCAGATCGCGCAGCTGGCGATCGAGCGCGCCAGTGCGCGTTTGAAGACCGAGAAGCTGGTGACCCGCAAGAAGGTCACCCAGGGCCCTGCCCTGCCCGGCAAGCTGGCCGACTGCATCAGCCAGGACCTGTCGCGCACCGAGCTGTTCCTGGTCGAAGGCGACTCCGCCGGTGGCAGCGCCAAGCAGGCCCGTGACAAGGACTTCCAGGCGATCCTGCCGCTGCGCGGCAAGATCCTCAACACCTGGGAAGTGTCCTCGGGCAGCGTGCTGGCCTCCGAAGAAGTCCACAACCTGGCCATCGCGATCGGCTGCGACCCGGGCAAGGACGACATCGCCGGGCTGCGTTACGGCAAGGTCGTCATCCTGGCCGACGCCGACTCGGACGGCCTGCACATCGCGACCCTGCTGACCGCGCTGTTCCTCAAGCATTTCCCGGCGCTGGTGGATGCCGGCCACGTGTTCGTGGCGATGCCGCCGCTGTTCCGTGTCGACGTGGGCAAGCAGGTGTTCTACGCCCTGGACGAGGAAGAGAAGCGCACGATGCTGGACAAGATCGAGCGCGAGAAGATCAAGGGCCAGATCAGCGTGACCCGCTTCAAGGGCCTGGGTGAAATGAACCCGCAGCAGCTGCGTGAGTCCACCATCCATCCCGACACGCGCCGCCTGGTGCAGCTGACCATCGATGACGGCGAGCAGACCCATTCGCTGATGGACATGCTGCTGGCCAAGAAGCGCGCCAGCGACCGCAAGGGCTGGCTGGAAAAGAAGGGCGACCTGGCTTCACTGGAGGTCTGACCGACCGGTTGTGACACGGGAAAAACCCGCCTCCCGGCGGGTTTTTTCTTGCCTGACCGACTTGGCATGGCGATGCGTCACGGGAGCGGCTACCGTGGCGCGTGCCGCCACCGCAGGAACCCGCATGCCGTTCGACCCGACCCTGACGCTGGAAACCGCACGCCTGGTGTTGGCGCCCATCCGCGCGACAGACGCCCAGGCGTTGTTTGCGATCCAGGCCGACCGTGCGGTGATGCGCTACTGGAACCATCCGGCGTGGACCGACCTCAAACAGGCCTACGTGCAGATCCTCGACGATCTGGCCGCGATCGATGCCGGCACGCAGCTCAAACTGGCGATCCGTGAACGTGCGGACGGGCCGCTGCTGGGCATCGTAGTGGTGTTCGCGATCGACGAAACCGCCAGGCGCGCGGAGATCGGCTATCACCTTGCCCCGTCGGCACAGCGCAAGGGCTACATGCACGAGGCGTTGTCACGGTTCGTGGCGTACCTGTTCGACGTGCTGCGCGTGCGGCGTCTGGAAGCGGAGATCGACCCGCGCAACGCCCCCTCGGCAAAGGTGCTGGCGCGGCTCGGCTTCCAGCGCGAGGGGCTGCTGCGGGAGCGCTGGCGGGTCGCCGGCGAGGTATCCGATTCGGCCGTGTATGGGCTGCTGGCACGGGAGTGGCAGGGGCCAGGCAGCGCAGCGGCGGGGTGACCGTGCCCGGAAACGCCTCCGGCAAGTTCGGCCTCGGCATCCGCCTTGCCCACGAAAAAGCCCGCCTTCCGGCGGGCTTTTCGATGTTGAACCGCATGGACCGATCAGGCCCAGCCGAACAGTTCGAACAGACGCAGGATCAGGTACGCACACCCGCCGGCAGCCGGGATCGTCAGGATCCAGGCCCACACGATGCGCTCGATCACGCCGAAGCGCAGCGAACGCGGGTTCTTGGCGAAGCCCACGCCCATGATCGCGGTGGAGATGCTGTGGGTGGTCGAGACCGGCATGCCGAAGTGCGCTGCCACGGTCAGGATCGTGGCCGAGCTCGTTTCCGCGGCGAAGCCGTGGATCGGGTGCAGCTTGACCATCTTGTGGCCCAGCGTCTTGATGATCTTCCAGCCGCCCGAGGCGGTACCGGCGGCCATCACCACGGCGCAGGTCAGCACGATCCACATCGCGATGCCGTCACCGGCGGTCGCGTCCGGGTGCATGAAGGCCAGCCAGGACGGCAGGTCGTTCAGCGCACCGGTTGCCTCGGCACCGATCAGGGTCATGGCGATGATGCCCATGGTCTTCTGCGCATCGTTGTGGCCGTGGGCAAAGCCCATGTAGGCCGCCGACACGATCTGGGCCTTGCCGAAGAACGCGTTGACGATGCGCGGGCGGGCCAGACGGCCCAGGAAGCCACCGATCTTCGCCATGCCCGCGATCATGCCCCACAGCAGCAGCATCACCGCGATGCCGAGCAGGAAGCCGGCGATCGGCGAGGTGATCATCGGCAGGAACACCTTCCACAGCAGGCCCTTGTTCTGGGCCCAGGTGCCGATCCGCTCGGACCAGATCAGGGCATCCCAGTTGTTGTGGGCAGCGGCCAGGCCGGCGCCGCACAGGCCGCCGATCAGGGCGTGCGAGGACGAGGATGGCAGCCCCTTCCACCACGTGATCAGGTTCCAGATGATGCCGCCCAGCAGCGCACACAGGATCACCTGCGGGGTCACATCGACCACGTTGGTGTTGAGCAGGCCCGAAGCGATGGTCAGCGCGACGGCGGTGCCGGTCAGCGCGCCGATCAAGTTCATGAACGCGGCGAGCATCACCGCCCAGCCGGGCGAGAGCACTTTGGTCGCCACCACGGTGGCGATGGAGTTGGCGGTGTCGTGGAAGCCGTTGATGAACTCGAAAACGAGCGCGGCCAGGATCACCACCAGGACAAGGGTCAGCATGCTGTGGCGTCCGTCAGCTGTTCTTCAAGACGATCTGGTACGCCACCACGCCGGCCTCGCGGCAACGATCGATGGCCTTTTCCAGGATCTCGAAGAATTCCTTGAGCAGGAACATCTGCAGGCTGTCCAGGCGGCCGGAGTAGATGTCGCGGTACAGCTCCAGCATCAGGCGGTCGGCTTCGTTTTCCAGCGAACGCAGCTTCTCGTTGAGCGCGGTCATCCGGTCCAGGTTCATGTGGCGCAGGTCATTGACCATCTCCACCACCACGCTGGCAGCCTGTTCCAGCATCGCCGCGCGCGGCGCGAAATCGATGTGTTCCAGATGCTGGGTGGCCAGCGAGTAGCGATCGGCGAACTTCTCGATCTGCTTGGGAATCTTGTAAAGCGCCGAGCCCAGCGCTTCGATGTCTTCGCGCTCGATCGGGGTCATGAAGCTGTCGACCAGCGCCTGGCTGATCTTGTCCGAGGCCGCGCGCTCGCGCAGGCGGGCCAGCTTGAAGGCGTCCAGGGCCGGCTGGCGGTCCGCTTCGCGCAGCATGGAGTGCAGCGCCTTGGAACTGTCCTGGGCGGCCTGGGCAGCCTCGTCCAGCAGGGTATAGAACTGTTTGCCGGAGCCAAAAATGGTCTGCAGAGAGAACATTGAGAAACCTATTCGCCGTCGAGGAAGGACGGCACCGGGCGGAATTATGACGGTTTGATGTCTGTTCCGGGTACTCCCCCCCTTCTTCACGCCGGGACGGCCCCGTCTGAACGACTCTGTTTGCACCCCTGCCCCGGCCTTTTGTTAAGATGCGCGGGCACCTTCGGGTGCACTCTATGGACGACGACCCTTACCCCCCGCCGCACCGCCGCGCTTACGCGCCCTCCGGTAGCCGACATCGCTTGAACACGCCCTCCCTGCCACCAACCGGGGAAGCCGCCCGTGTTTGAACTGATTATTGTCCTCGCCCTGATCCTGCTGAACGGTTTCTTCGCCATGTCCGAGATGTCGGTCATGACCTCGCGCAAGAGCCGGCTGAAGCAGATGGCTGGTTCCAGCAAGCGCGCCGAGCGTGCCCTGGCGCTCTCCGAGAAGCCCGAGAACTTCCTGTCCACGGTCCAGATCGGGATCACCCTGATCGGCATCCTGACCGGCCTGTTCGGTGGCGAGGCGATCGGCCTGACCATCGCCGAGTGGCTGCAGGGCATGTTCCCGGCGTTCGCCTATTCCGGCGTGGTCGGCAAGACCCTGGCCGTTGCCCTGATCACCTTCCTGACGCTGATCTTCGGCGAACTGGTGCCCAAGCGGCTGGCGCTGACCCGTTCGGAGGACATCGCCGGCCTGGTGGCGCTGCCCATGAGCTGGCTGGCGAGGATTGCCGCGCCCGGCGTCTGGCTGTTGTCCCACTCGACCCGGCTGGTGCTGCGCGTGCTGGGCCTGGGCAAGGACGAATCGGCCTCGGTGACGGAAGAGGAGATCCGCATGCTGGTGGCCGAGAGCCACGAGGCCGGCGTGATCGACGCCCATGAGCGCGACATGATGAACCGCGTCATGCGCCTGGGCGACCGCACCGCCGACAGCCTGATGACCCCGCGCAACCGGATCGCCTGGCTGGACACACTGGCCGAGCCGGAGAAGAACATCGGGACCATGCGCGAGAACGAATTCTCGCGTTACCCGGTGTTCCGCGGCAACGATCAGGACATCGTCGGTGTGCTGGAGGTCAAGAGCCTGGTGACGCGCCTGGTGCGCGATGACCATTCGCTGTTCCAGAACCTGCGCGAGCCACTGTACGTCTCCGAATCCACCCATGCGATGAAGCTGCTGGAGATCTTCCGCGAGGAACAGCAGTCGATGGCGCTGGTGGTGGACGAATACGGCGAAATCCAGGGCCTGGTCACCATCAGCGACCTGATGGGCGCGGTGGTCGGCCGCCTGCAGTCGGTGGAGAACGTGGACGAGGACGCGTTGGTCGTGACCCGTGAGGACGGCTCGTTCCTGGTCGATGGCTCGCTCTCCATCGAAGACCTGCGCGAACTGATGGGCAACGCCGAGCTGCCCGATGCCGACGATGGCGACTACTACACGCTGGCCGGCATGTGCATCCACTATTTCGGCCGCATCCCGCATGCGGGCGAGTACTTCGATTGGGCCGGCTGGCGCATCGAGATCGTCGATCTCGACGGTGCCCGTGTCGACAAGCTGCTGCTGCGCACCCTGAGCGAAGACGAAACCGATGACATCACCGGCTGAGCCGACGCCGCCGGACCCGACGCGGCCGCAGTACCGCAACGAGGGTATCCGTACCCTGCTGGCGATGTTCGACCACGGTGACCCGGAGCAACGGCTGCTGCTCGGCCAGATCCTGCAGGATCTGCAGCAGAGCGCGTTTGGTGTGTTCCTGTTCGTGGCGATCCTGCCGGCCTTCATCCCGATCCCCGGGCTGGGCGGTGCAGTCAGTGGACCGCTGGTGGTGCTGATCGGCGCGCAGATGCTGTGCGGCATGCGCCGCCCCTGGCTGCCCGGCTTCATCCGCAACCGCGGACCCAAGCGCGGCACCATGCATCGGTTCCTGGAGCGGATCGACCGTCCGCTGCGGCGGCTGGACCGCCTGCTCAAGCCGCGGATGCCCGGCCTGCTGGTACCGCTGCCTGCGCATGCGTTCACCGGGCTGCTGCTGATCCTGATCGGCGTGCTGCTGTCGCTGCCGATCCCGCTCACCAATTATCTGTTCGGCTTCCAGCTGCTGCTGTTCGCGTTGGCACTGCTGGAACGCGATGGCGTGCTGATGCTGCTCAACTGGATCGGCGCGGTCGCCGCCGTGCTGTTCTTCGGCGTCAGTTCGGGGCAGCTGGTGGGCTATACGGTGGATCTGTTCCAGCGCTGGTTCGGCTGACGCCGGCACACCCCGGCACGCGACGCGCCATGAAAAAAGCCGACCCCGCGGCCGGCTTCAGCACAACAATGGCCGGCGCAAGGCCGGCCCTGTGAACCCGGTTACGCGCCGGGCTTGAGATCCACCGTGCCGGTGTCGGACATCGCGCCCGGATCATCGGTCACCGCCGACAGCACGAAATACAGCGCCTTGCCCAGCAGGCCGCCCGGGCCATCCCAGTACTCGGCCGATTCGGCGCTGACATGGATCAGGCGCAGGTTCGGGTCGTCCTTGCCGCCGGGGAAGAAGATCTTCATTGCCGGCGACCAGAGTTCGTCGATCTTGGCGCGGTCATTGACCACCCGCGCGGTACCCGAGACCGAGACATAGGTATTGCCCGACGGCGACGCGTAGGCCACGTTGACGCGCGGGTTGGCGGTGATTTCCGCGATCTTCGGGCTGTCGGCCCCGGTGGCGAACCACAGGTCGCCATCGAATTCGACTTCCTGCGTGCCCAGCGGACGACTGAACAAGCGTCCGTCCGCACCGACCGTGGTGAACATCGCGATGTCCACACCGCGGATCAGCTCGGCCAGTTGTTTGATGTGTTGCTGACGATCGTGCTCGGCCATGGGGTGGCTCCTGTAAGGGGAGCCACCATCACAGCCGATCGGCAGCTACGACGACGTGAACCGCGCGGTCACGCCTTCTTCGCACGCCGCGCCAGCCTCAGATCTGCAGTGCGCGCCATGCCTGCATCGCCAGCCCGAACGAGCGCTTGCGCGCGGCGTGGTCGTAGATATTGGCGGTGACCAGCACTTCATCCGGCTTGTGTCGCGCCACGAACGCGGCGAGGCCTTCCTGCACCTGCTGCACGTCACCGACCACCGCACAGGCCAACGCGCTCTGCACCCCGGCTTTTTCGTGCGGCTGCCAGAACGCTTCGATGTCGTCGATCGGCGGCGGGATCAGGCCGGGCAGGCCACGGCGAAGATTGACGAAGCTCTGCTGCTGGGTGGTGAACAAGCGCTTGGCCTCGGCTTCGGAATCGCTGGCGACCACGTTCAAGCCCAGCACCGCGTATGGCGCCTGCAGATACTGCGAGGCACGGAATTCGCGGCGGTAGACCGCCAGCGCTTCATCCATCGCGTCCGGCGCAAAGTGGGAGGCGAAGGCGAACGGCAGGCCCATCGCCGCCGACAGCCGCGCACTGAACAGACTGGAGCCCAGCAGCCACACCGGCACCGGGATGCCCGCACCGGGCACGGCGCGCACGGCCTGGCCCTTCTGGGCCGGCTCGAAGTAATGCAGCAGCTCACGCACGTCCTGCGGGAACTGGTCGGCGCTGTCGAAGTAACGGCGCAGTGCGCGGGCGGTCGGCTGGTCGGTGCCGGGCGCGCGGCCCAGGCCGAGGTCGATGCGGTCCGGGTACAGCGAGGCCAGCGTGCCGAACTGCTCGGCCACCTGCAGCGGCGAGTGATTGGGCAGCATGATGCCGCCGGCACCGACGCGGATGCGCTTGGTGCCCCCAGCCACATGACCGATCAGCACCGCGGTGGCGGCGCTGGCGATGCCGGGCATGTTGTGGTGCTCGGCCAGCCAATAGCGGTGGAAGCCCCAACCTTCGGCGTGCTGGGCCAGGTCCAGCATGTTGGCGAAGGCCTGCGTGGTGTCGCTGCCTTCGCAGACCGGCGCCAGATCAAGAATCGACAGCTGCATCATGAATGCTCGTTCCAACCAGGAGATATCCCACTGAGATGGGGCTGTCCGGCCGGTTTGCCACCGCCCACAAGGCGCAGGTGGCAAGACGCTGATTTCCGTCTCGCGACCATTCAGGACAATCAGGGCCGTGAAGACGGCTCAGGCGGCGCCGGCGTCCTGATCGACCAGCGGCTGCAGGGCCGCATCCAGCGCCACGCGCTCGTCGAAGACGAAGCAGCGGCCGTCATACCCCTCACCGCCTACGGCCTCGAAATAGCCCAGGATGCCGCCGTCCAGCTGCAGGACGTTGTCCATGCCATCGTTGCGCATCCACAGCGCCGCCTTCTCGCAGCGGATGCCGCCGGTGCAGAAGCTGACCACGGTGCTGTCCTTGAGCGCTTCGCGGTGCGGGGCCAGGGCCTCGGGCAGATCGGTGAACTTGGTGATCGGCAGCACCAGTGCGTGCTGAAAGGTGCCGTACTCGATTTCCTGGGTATTGCGGGTGTCCAGCATCACCACCGGCTTGCCGGCGTCGTCGTGCCCCTGGCGCAGCCAGCGCTGCACCGTGGCCGGATCGATCGAGGGCGCGCGCGGGTAGGCCAGCGGCTGGCCGTCGTCGATGCGGAAACTGATGATCTCCGGCTTGACCTTGGCCTTGAGCCTGGCGAACGGCTGCATCTGGCTGTAGCTGGTCTTCACCCGCAGCCCGGCAAACCGCGCATCGGCGCGCAGGGCGGCGTAGAAGCCGTCGATCTGCGGCTCGGCGCCGGCCAGGAACAGGTTGATGCCCTCGCCCGCCACCAGGATCGTGCCGCGCAGCTGCGCGGCGCTCGCCCGTTCCAGCAGGGTCGCGCACAGCGCGTCCGGGTCGGCGACGGGGGTGAAGTGGTAGGCGGCGGTATTGGCGATCATCCCGTCATTTTAGCCGCTGGGCAGGCGCTACGCCTGACCCGCCCGGGAATCAGCCGCGCAGCAGCACGAACGGCAGCAGCACCAGCGCGGTCGCGACGGCCATGCCGAGCAGCACCGCCACCACGAACACCGGGCGCCGCCGGATCAGGCTGCCGAAGGTTTCGGCCGTGCCTTCGCGCAGCGCGGCCTCACGCTCACCGCGGACGCGCTCGCCGCGTGCCTGCTGGTACTCGGCCATCAGCGCCTTGGCCCGGGGGTGATCGGCGTCATCGCGGACCCAGATCCCGCCAAAGGAGATCCCCCAGGGGCTGGGCTCGGTGCGGTAGTGGGCGATGCCCGCCTTGTCCAGCAGGGCGGTGACATCCTGGATTTCATCGTCCGCGACATTGCGCAGGTTGAGCAGCAGTTTCGACATGCGCCCATGATAGCGCCCGGCGATGCGCTACCCTTGCGTCCCCGTTTTTTGGATCCGGAGCCGCCCATGCGCCGTCTGCCGCGTTACCTGCTCGCCCCCCTGATGTTGTCGCTGCTGGCTGCCTGCACCCCGCCCGGCCCGCCGCCCGGTGGCAGCATCGCGCAGTTCGAGAAGATCGACACCCAGCCGGGCACCGGCGCCGAGGCTACGCCCGGCAGCAAGGTCACCGTGCATTACACCGGGTGGATCTACGACGAGCGCACCGCCGACAAGCATGGCGACAAGTTCGACAGCTCGGTCGACCGCGGCGAGCCCTTCACCTTCAACCTCGGCCAGGGCCAGGTCATCAAGGGTTGGGACGAAGGCTTTGCCGGCATGAAGGTCGGCGGCAAGCGCACCCTGATGATTCCGGCCGAGTATGGTTACGGCGCACGGGGTGCCGGCCCGATCGCGCCGAACGCCTCGCTGGTGTTCGATGTTGAACTGCTCGACGTCAAGCCGCGTTGATCCTGCCTGCATGAGCATTGCCGTGAACACCCCACGCCGGGTCGCGATCATCGGCGGCGGCCCCTCCGGCCTGATGGCGGCGGAAACCGTGCGCGCTGCCGGCCACACGGTCGATCTGTACGAAGCCAAGGGATCGCCCGGGCGCAAGTTCCTGATCGCCGGCAAAGGCGGCCTCAACCTGACCCACTCCGATGCGCGTGAGGTGTTCGTCTCGCGCTACCGCGAGCGCGCGGAGGCAGTGGGCGGCTGGTTGGCCGATTTCGATGGCGAGGCGCTGCGTGCCTGGGCGCTGGCGTTCGGGGTGGACACCTATGTGGGTAGTTCGGGACGTGTGTTCCCGGTCGACCGCAAGGCCGCCCCGCTGTTGCGCGGCTGGGTGCGCCGGCTGAAGGAACAGGGGGTGCGCTTCCACGTGCAGCACCGCTGGACTGGCTGGGATGACGCGGGCGCACTGCGCTTTGAGACCCCCGAGGGCACGACCACGATCACGGCCGATGCGGTGGTGTTCGCGCTCGGCGGTGGCAGTTGGCCGGAGCTGGGCTCGGATGGTGCGTGGGTAGCGCCGATGACCGCCAGCGGCATCGACATCGCCCCGCTGAAGCCGGCCAACTGTGGCTTCGACATCGGCTGGACGCCCTACTTCAGCGAGCGCCAGGCGGGTGCCCCGCTCAAGCCGGTGGTGGCGCACTGGACCGACCTGCAGGGTGAAGCGCGCTCGCTGCAGGGCGAATGCGTGATCACCGCGACCGGCATCGAAGGCAGCCTGATCTACGCGCTGTCGGCCGATCTGCGCGACGGCCTGGCCCGCGACGGCCAGGTGACCCTGCAGCTGGACCTGCTGCCGGGCCAGACCGAAGCGCAGGTAGCGGAGAAACTGGGCAAGCCACGCCAGGGCCGAAGTTTCGGCGAGGTCCTGCGCCGCCAGCTGGGCCTGGGCGGGGTCAAATCCGCGCTGCTGTTCGAGGTACTGGGTCGCGAGGCCGGGCAATTGCCGCTGGACCAGATCGCGCATGCGCTCAAGCGCCTGCCGCTGGCCCTGCAGCACCCGCGCCCGATCGATGAAGTGATCAGCACCGCCGGCGGCGTGCGCCTGGAAGCGCTGGATACGCAGCTGATGCTGCGCGGGCGCCCGGGCACCTTCTGTGCCGGCGAGATGCTGGACTGGGAAGCGCCGACCGGCGGCTATCTGCTGACCGCCTGCTATGCCAGCGGGCTGCGCGCCGGGCGTGGCGTGGTGGCGTGGTTGGCGCAGGCGTGAATCACGCGGTGCCGGCCAGCGGCCGGCACTACCGAGGTAGTGCGCACCGTGGCGTGCCGGAACGCCTGTCAGGAAATGCAATCG
>NZ_JASCOO010000026.1:0-45833 GCF_029959485.1 Stenotrophomonas sp. PS02301 | reverse complement strand
CTGGCCGGCTCCTCGCGCGATGATCGACTCCCGGGAGCCGGCCAGCGGCCGGCACTACCGCATACAGCACCGCCAAGCGACGCTTGCGTGTCAGCCGATCCAGGCCTCTACCGCTGCCACATCGAACGGCCAGTCCAGCTCGCGGCCCTGCGCATCGCGCAACACCGGCACCCGCAGCCCGTAGCGGGCCTCCAGCGCGGTGTCGTCATCGATGAACACACTGTCCAGATCGGCCACCCGGGCCTGCGCCAGCACCGTCAAGGCCTGGTCGCACAAATGGCAGTCATCACGCTGGTACAAGGTAAACACCGGCCCACCCACCTTGGAAAATGTTGCGCCGCACTCAAGGCTGGCGCCTGCGACAGCATAGAATAGTGCTCCATCCGATACCCGCAGTTTGGCAATCATGGCTGTCAGCACGTTCGACGTTTTCAAGATCGGCATTGGCCCGAGTTCTTCGCACACCGTGGGACCGATGAAGGCTGCCGAACGTTTCGTGCACCGCTGGCTGCTCGATCCGGGCCATCTGCAGGACGTGGTGCGCATCCGCGCCGATGTCTACGGCTCGCTGGCCCTGACCGGCCGTGGCCATGGCACCGACAAGGCCGTGCTGCTCGGACTGGAGGGCCAGCGCCCGAACCTGATCGATCCGGACATCATCCCCGAGACGCTCGAGCGCATCCGCAGCAGCAAGCGCATCCGCCTGATGGGGCAGCATGAGATCGCCTTCGACGAGAAGCGCGACCTGGGCCTGAACAAACGCCAGAAGCTGCCGTACCACACCAACGGCATGCGCTTCACCGCGTACGGCGCGGATGAGCAGGTGATCGCCACGCGCGATTACTACTCCGTCGGCGGCGGCTTCGTGGTCAACCAGGACGACGCGGCCGATGACCGCATCGTGCCCGATGAAACTCCGCTCCCCTACCCGTTCAAGAGCGGCGATGAGCTGCTCGCGCAGACCGCACGCAGTGGCCTGAGCATCGCCCAGATGATGTTCGAGAACGAGAAGTGCTGGCGCACCGAAGAGGAGATCCGCGACAGCCTGCGCGAGATCTGGAGTGCCATGCAGGCCTGCGTGGAGCGCGGCATCCGCCAGGAAGGTACCCTGCCCGGCGGCCTGCATGTCTCCCGCCGCGCGCCGGCGTTGTACCGCGAACTGTCCTCCAAACCGGAAGCGGCGATGCGCGACCCGTTGACCACGCTGGACTGGGTCAACCTGTACGCGCTGGCGGTGAACGAAGAAAACGCCGCCGGTGGCCGCGTGGTCACCGCCCCGACCAACGGCGCTGCCGGCGTACTGCCGGCCGTGCTGCATTATTTCGATCGCTTCTGCCCCGGCGCCAACGAACAGCGCGTGTTCGATTTCCTGCTGACCTCGGCGGCGATCGGCATTCTGTACAAGGAAAACGCCTCGATCTCCGGCGCCGAAGTCGGCTGCCAGGGCGAAGTGGGCGTGGCCTGCTCGATGGCGGCCGGCGGGCTGGTCGCTGCACTCGGCGGCAACCCGAGCCAGATCGAGAACGCCGCTGAAATCGGCATGGAACACAACCTCGGCCTGACCTGTGACCCGATCGGCGGGCTGGTGCAGATCCCCTGCATCGAGCGCAATGCAATGGGCGCGGTCAAGGCGATCAACGCCTCGCGCATGGCGATGCGTGGCGATGGCAAGCACAAGGTCTCGCTGGACAAGGTCATCAAGACCATGCGCGATACCGGCCGCGACATGCAGGACAAGTACAAGGAAACCAGCCGCGGCGGGCTGGCGGTCAACGTCATCGAGTGCTGATCGACCGTCCCCGGGGGTAGCGCCGGCCGTCGGTCGGCTGCCCCCCCCCCGGTCGCATCATCGGCACGCCTCCACGGCCGCTCCGGTACAGTCAGGGCTCCCCCGTTCCGGAGACCGCCATGCGCATCCTGGCTGCCGCCCTGCTTGCCTGCCTGCCGCTGACCACTTTGGCCGCCGACACCTACGGCCCGCGGCTGGAAGGCTTCGACTATCCGTATCCCGTGAAGATCTTCCGGTTCGCGTCCCAGCGCCAGCCGCTGGAGATGGCCTACATCGACGTCCCCGCCGGTGGCAAAGGCTTTGCCGGGACGGTCGTGCTGCTGCACGGCAAGAATTTCTGCGCAGCCACCTGGAAGTACACCATCGCGGCACTGAGCGCGGCCAGCTACCGGGTGATCGCGCCGGACCAGATCGGTTTCTGCAAATCGAGCAAGCCCGAGCGCTATCAATACTCGTTCGGTCAGTTGGCTGCCAATACCGAAGCGCTGCTGGAGCATCTGGGCTATGGCGAGGGCAAGCTGCACATCGTCGGCCATTCGATGGGCGGCATGCTGGCGGCACGTTTCGCACTGATGTATCCGCAGCGCACGATCAGCCTGTCGCTGGTCAACCCGATCGGACTGGAAGACTGGAAGGCCAAAGGCGTGCCATGGCGCAGCGTCGATGCCTGGTATGCAGGTGAGCTGAAAACTACCTTCGAGAGCATCAAGAAGTACCAGCTCGATGTGTACTACAACGGCCAGTGGAAGCCCGAGTACGAGCAGTGGGTGCGCATGCAGTCGCGCATGTACGACGGCCCTGGCAAACAGGCGGTGGCGTGGAGCCAGGCATTGACCTCGGACATGGTGTTCAACCAGCCGGTCGTCCATGAGCTGCCCAAGCT
The DNA here is from genome assembly GCF_029959485.1 of Stenotrophomonas sp. PS02301. Taxonomy (NCBI): domain Bacteria; kingdom Pseudomonadati; phylum Pseudomonadota; class Gammaproteobacteria; order Lysobacterales; family Lysobacteraceae; genus Stenotrophomonas; species Stenotrophomonas sp. PS02301. The sequence continues at coordinate 43,161 of NZ_JASCOO010000026.1, read as the reverse complement.
GACGGTGCCGACCACGTTGTTCATCGGCCAGACCGACCGCACTGCGATCGGTCGTGATCTGGCACCGCCGGCGCTGAAAGCGACGCTGGGCAACTACCCCGCCTTGGGCAAGGCAGCCGCCGCGGCGATCCCGGGCGCCACCCTGGTGAGTTTCGAAGACCTGGGCCACTCGCCGCAGGTGCAGGACCCCACCCGGTTCAACGCGGCACTGCTGAAGGCAATCTCACAACACGACTGACCTGCCCACCCGGTAGTGCCACGCCATGGCTGGCAGCGGCCGTCCTCAGCGTTCTCCGCCGACGCAGCCAGCCCACTCCTGGCGCTAGCGTGTGTCTTGATGGGATCGCGCGGCAATCAGCGCCGCACGATCGCCAGCACGTCGTCCAGCAACGCGGCGGCAGTGACCTCCGCCCCGGCACCCGGCCCCTGGATCAGCAGCGGCTGGGCGTGATACCGGTCGCTGTGGATCGCGACCCGATTGTCGGTCTGTGCCCCACCGGCCAGCGGATGGTCGCGCGGCAGGACGCGCAGGCCCACCGAAGCACCGTCGTGATCGAAGCCACCGACGAAGCGCAGGCAATCGCCTTGTTCGTTGGCCTGCTGCCAATACTGCTGCAGCGGTGCATCCAGCAGTGACAGTTGCGCCAACGCATCGGCCGGCGGCAACGCGGCGAGTACCTCCGGCACCAGCGAGGCGACCTGTACCTGCTCGGCACGCAACGCGATGCCGCTGGCCCGCGCCAGGATCAGCAGTTTGCGCCGGACATCTTCGCCGGACAGATCCACCCGCGGGTCCGGCTCGGTGTAGCCGGCCTCGGCCGCCTCCCGCACCCACGCAGAGAACGGACGCTGGCCATCGTAGTGATGGAACAACCACGCCAGCGAACCGGACAGCACGCCCTCCACGCGATGGATGCGGTCGCCGCCAGCGACCAGCGCGCGCAGGCTGCTCAGCAGCGGCAGGCCTGCGCCCACGGTGGCACTGTCGCCATAGCGCGCGTCACCCTGCTGGCCGCTGTCGGCGATGGCCTGCGCACGGGCCAACTGTGCGCCTTGGCCGAGCTTGTTGGCGGTCACCACGTGCACGCCCCGCGCCAGCCACTGTTCGTGCCAATTGGCGACCGCGTCACTGGCGGTTGCATCGACCACCACATCACCGCGCCGCAGGCCCTCGGCTTCCGCCCACGGCTGCAATGCGACCGCACCGCGCGCGGCCAGGTTGGCCTGCACGAGCTCATCGGCGGGGGTCTGTTCGCAGGCGCGCGCCGTGCGCGAGTTGGCCAGCCACGAGAACGAGGGCAGCGTGACGCCGCGATCCTGCAGGGCGGCGTACCGCTGCACGAAGGCGGTGCCGACCGTGCCGGTGCCGAGCAGGGCCAGCTTGCGGTGGGCCGCCAGCGGCAGGTTCAGCACGGCGCTCATGCATCCACCTGTTTACGGCGCTGCACGTCCCGGTGCTGGTCGATCACGACCTGCGCGCGCTCCAGCCCGGCCTGCAGATCGGCCACCAGGTCTTCCGGTGACTCGATACCGATCGACAGGCGCAGCAGCCCTTCGCTGATCCCGGCGTGCGCACGCGCTTCCGGGGTCATGGCCGCGTGGGTCATGGTCGCCGGATGCGCGACCAGGCTTTCCACGCCGCCCAGCGATTCGGCCAGGGTGAAGCAGCGCAGGCCATCCACGAAGGCGCGCACCGCCGCATGCGGATCCTCGCCCGGGCACGAGGCCAGTTCGAAGGACAGCATCGCGCCAAAGCCGCTCTGCTGACGGGCTGCGATGGCGTGGCCGGGGTGATCGGCCAGGCCCGGGTAGTACACGCTGGCGACTGCATCGCTGGCGGCCAGCAGCTCGACCACGGCCGCCGTGTTTTCCTGGTGTGCGCGCAAGCGTGCACCCAGCGTACGCAGGCCACGCAGGGTCAGGAAGGCATCGAACGGCGAACCGGTCAGGCCCAGCGCGTTGGCCCACCACACCAGCTGCTCGTGCACCGCCGGATCCCGCGCGATCACCGCCCCGCCGACCACATCGCTGTGACCGTTGATGTACTTGGTGGTGGAGTGCAGCACCACATCGGCACCGAAGCTGATCGGCTGCTGCAGCGCCGGGGACAGGAAGGTGTTGTCGACGACGACCTTGGCACCGGCCTTGTGCGCGGCATCGATGACGAAGCGCAGGTCGGTGATGCGCAGCAGCGGGTTGGACGGGGTTTCGATCAGCACCAGCGTCGGCGACTGCGCCAGCGCGTCGGCCAACGAGCGCGGGTCGGTCAGGTCGGCGGTGATCAGGCCGAAGTGGCCCTTCTTCGCCAATGCGTTGAACAGGCGCCAGCTGCCGCCGTACGCATCGTGCGGCACAACCAGCGTATCGCCGGGCTGCAGCAGCGCATTGAGCACCAGATTGATCGCGCCCATGCCGGTGGAGGTGATCACCCCGCCCGCGCCGCCTTCCAGTTCGGCCAGCGCTTCACCGAGCAGATCGCGGGTCGGGTTGCCGCTGCGCGTGTAGTCGTACTGGCGCTTGTTGCCGAAGCCATCGAAGCTGAAGTTGGAGGACAGCACGATCGGCGGGGTCACCGCGCCGTGGGCGGTGTCACGGTCGATGCCGGCACGCACGGCGGCGGTGACGCGGCTACAGGACGGCTCGGTACCAGCGGAACGGCTCATGCGGTTTCTCCGGGGGATCGAAAAGCGGTGGCGAGGATCGCGTCGATGCGATCGGTTTCTTTCAGGAAGGCGTCATGGCCATACGGCGAGCGCAGCACGCGCAGGCTGCCGCGCGGGCCCAGCCCCTCGACCAGGCCGACGCAGTCGGCCAGCGGGACCAGGCGATCGCCTTCCACAGCGACCACGACGGTCGGCACCTGGATGGCGGCCGGGTCGATGCGGTGCAGGTCGATCGATTCGGACAGGCGCAGATAAGCATCGACCGGGGTGCGGGCTACGTACTGCGCACCGGCCGCGTCCAGATAGTCCTCGGCGGCAACGCGCACGCGGCCATTGACCACTTCCGGCGCGGCATCGAAGCGCTCGCCGAATTCTTCCGGCGTGCGGTAGCTGAGCATGGCGAACTGGCGTGCCAGCGACAGCCCGTGGCTCTCGGCGCACTGCAGTTGACCCAGCGCGACCGCACGGCGCTGCAGCGCGCGCCAGGCTGCGGCATACGGGTGCGGGCGATGCGCACCGCTCACCGCGATCAGCTTCTGCACGCGCTGGCGGTGACGGATCGCGAACTGCTGGCCGACCAGCGCGCCGTAGGAGTAGCCAACGAAGCACTGCAGGCGGGCGATGCCGAGATGGTCGAGCAGCAACGCCAGCGCATCGGCCTGGTCGGCGGTATCGATCGGCAGATCGAGCGCGCCGTCGGCGCCGATGAAATCGAACGCCAGGATGCGCAGCGAGGCCGGATCCAGCGCGCGACCCGCGGCCACCAGGCCCTCGGCCCAGCCCTTTTCCGGGAACTCGGCATTGGCCGCCACATGGCGGTGCGCGGAGATACCGCCGGCCAGCACCACCACCGGCGCATCGGCACGGCCGACGCATTCGTAGCGCAGGCGTACCGGCCGCGGCCCGCCGTGACGCATCGACAGCACCGCCGCGATATCGCCGCGCACGGCGTTCAGCCCGGCGTCGACGGGGACGCTGAGCGGGGCGAGGGAGTCGGTGGCGGCAGGGGCGGCGGTGGCGAAGCTCATGGCGGTATCCAAAGTAGGAAAACGGCCATCGAGCTTTCGCGGAGCTCGCGTTCGAAGCGCACGCACGGTGCACGGTTCGAACCATCTTTCGGAAGACACCAACGGTCTCCGCAGGATTTGGCACCTACGCAGGTCGCTTTCGCGTCTGCGGGCTGCCCCGGCTTCAAAGGGCCTGTCCCTCTGCCGGTCTCGATGGTGGAGCCACGATGCCAGCGCTTCCGGCCCATGTCAATCCCTTCATCGGCATGAAGCGATATATATTCCAGATGATCATCAGTCGCGCATACTCCGGGATCCTCCCTGCCCGGCCGACGCCTTGCGCTGCCTACGTTTCACTGCCCTGACGCTGATGATGATCCCGGTGCTGAGCGCCTCGGCCGGCCCGGGTGCGAACTGGCGGGAGGGCTGGCAGGTCGATCGACCTGCCGCGTCCACCCCAGCGCAGCGGGCCGCTGGCGTGGACGCGCCCGCCCTGGCCGTGGTGGCCCTGGAAGGGGCTGGCGACCGCTGGCAGGCCCGGGTCGACAACCGCGTGGCCGGGCCGGTCCAGGTCGAACTGCGCCCCGCCGCCGGCGCCCCCGCGCTACCGGGGCTCCCCCTTCAGACGGTGGTCGCCGCAGGCGCCAGCATCGTGGTGACCCGCCTGCAGCCGCCGGCCGGCAGTACCACGATCCGCCTGGATCTGACGGCCGTTCCGGGCGACCCGGGCGCGCGCCCGCAGGACGTGACCTACCAGCTGCCGTTCGATGCCGCGCGCATCCAGGTCAGCCAGGCACCGTGGGGGCAGTTCAGTCACAGCGATACAGAGAACCGCGAGGCCATCGACTTCGCCCTGCCCGAGGGCACGCCGGTACTCGCCGCGCGCGCAGGAACCGTCATGCAGATCCAGGCCGGGTATGAGGGCCATGGGCAGGACCGGGACCACGATCTGGGCCGGGCCAACCTGGTGCGGGTGCTGCATGAGGACGGCAGCATGGCCCTGTATGCCCACCTGCAGCACCACGGCGTGCTGGTCCGCCCGGGCGAGCAGGTCCAGGCGGGGCAGCGCATCGGCCTATCGGGCAACACCGGCTACAGCGCCGCGCCCCATCTGCACTTCGCGGTCCAGGTCAATGCCGGGATGCGGCTGCGCTCGATCCCGGCACGGATCATGAGCCCGCAGGGCGAGCTGCGCTTCGCCCGCACCACGGGCGCGACCGGGGCCACCGCCCTGCCCTGACCCCGGCCACGCCCGCCCCCGCTATACTGGGCGGCTTATCTCCATGAAAAGCGCCCCGGGCGGGCGCGTCACGCCATGTCCGAAGTCGCTACCGAAGCTGCGCGCCGCCGCACCTTCGCCATCATTTCCCATCCTGACGCCGGCAAGACCACGTTGACCGAAAAGCTGCTGCTGTTCGGCGGTGCGATCCAGATGGCCGGTTCGGTCAAGGGCCGCAAGGCCGCGCGCCATGCGACCTCCGACTGGATGGCGCTGGAAAAGGAGCGCGGGATCTCGGTCACCTCCTCGGTGATGCAGTTCCCCTACGAAGGCAAGATCGTCAACCTGCTCGATACCCCCGGCCATGCCGACTTCGGCGAGGACACCTACCGCGTGCTTACCGCGGTGGACTCGGCGCTGATGGTGATCGACGTGGCCAAGGGCGTGGAAGAGCGCACCATCAAGCTGATGGAAGTCTGCCGGCTGCGCGACACGCCGATCATGACCTTCATCAACAAGCTCGACCGCGAGGGCAAGGAGCCGATCGATCTGCTGGATGAAGTGGAAAGCGTGCTCGGCATCCAGTGCGCGCCCGTCACCTGGCCAATCGGCATGGGCCAGCGCCTGAAGGGCGTGGTCCACCTGATCAGCGGTGAGGTGCACCTGTACGAACAGGGCCGCAACTTCACCCGCCAGGATTCGACCATCTTCCCCTCGATCGATTCGCCGGGGCTGGCCGAGAAGATCGGCGAGCGCATGCTGGCCGACCTGCGCGACGAACTGGAACTGGTGCAGGGCGCCAGCCATCCGTTCGACGTGGAGGCCTACCTGGCCGGCAAGCAGACGCCGGTGTTCTTCGGCTCGGGTGTGAACAACTTCGGCGTGCAGCCGCTGCTGGACTTCTTCGTCGAGCACGCGCCCTCGCCGCAGCCGCGCGCCACCACCGGCCGCGTCATCGCGCCGCAGGAAAACAAGCTGACCGGCTTCGTGTTCAAGATCCAGGCGAACATGGACCCGCAGCACCGCGACCGCGTGGCGTTCATGCGCGTGTGCTCGGGCCGTTTCGTGGCCGGCATGAAGACCTTCCATGTGCGCACCGGCAAGGAAATGAAGCTGGCCAATGCACTGACCTTCATGGCCAGCGACCGCGAGATCGCCGCCGAAGCGTGGCCGGGCGACGTGATCGGCATCCACAACCACGGCACGATCTCCATCGGTGACACCTTCACCGAAGGCGAAGCGGTCAGCTTCACCGGCATCCCGAACTTCGCCCCGGAACTGTTCCGTCGCGCACGCCTGCGCGATCCGCTCAAGCTCAAGCAGTTGCAGAAGGGATTGGCGCAGCTCTCCGAAGAGGGCGCGACGCAGTTCTTCCGCCCCCTGATGAGCAACGACCTGATCCTGGGCGCGGTGGGTGTGCTGCAGTTCGATGTGGCGGCGTATCGCCTGAAGGACGAGTACGGCGTGGAAGCGACCTTCGAGCCGGTCAGCGTGACCACGGCGCGCTGGGTCACCTGCAGCAACGAGAAGAAGCTGGAAGAGTTCCGCGAGAAGAACGCGGGCAACCTGAGCATCGATGCGGCCGGCCAGCTGGTGTACCTGGCACCGACGCGGGTCAACCTGCAGCTGGCGCAGGAGCGCGCGCCGGAGGTTCGCTTCGCGGCCACGCGCGAAGCCGCGCACAGCATCTCGGTCAGCTGATCGCTCGGCCGGTCTACCGGCTGAACAGGCGCGCGTGCATGCGCGCGCCATCGCGGCGATGATAGGGGGGAGCGGGCTCCCCCTCCCCGCACATCCGATCATCGCCATGACCTCTGTCGTTTCCGTTCGAGAAGAAATCGCCAGCGCCCTGACCCACGGGCTTGGCGCCGTCGCTGCACTGGCTGGCAGTGCGGTACTGATCACCTTGGCCGCCATCTATGGCGACGGCTGGCAGCTGGCCAGCGCGATCGTGTTCGGGGTGGCATTGCTGCTGTTGTATACGGCGTCCACGCTCTATCACGCGATCCAGCACCCGGTCGCCAAGGGCCGGTTGAAGGTGTTCGATCACTGTGCGATCTATCTGTTGATCGCCGGTACGTACACGCCGTTCACGCTGATCGGTCTGCGCGGGGGGCCGTGGGGCTGGGGCATGTTCACCGCGATCTGGGCGCTGGCGCTGTTCGGGGTGGTGTTCAAGCTGTTCTATACCGGCCGGTTCAAGCTGCTGTCGACGATCATCTATATCGCGATGGGCTGGATGGTGATGGTGGCGATCAAGCCGATGTGGCATTCGCTGGATGCGTGGACGCTGGGGTGGCTGTTGGCGGGCGGTGTGTTCTATACGTTGGGGACGGTGTTCTATCACCGGGAGTCGGTGCCGTATTCGCATGCGATCTGGCATCTGTTCGTGATCGGCGGGAGTGTGTGCCACTTCGTTGCGGTGACTGCGCAGATTCTCTGACTGCCCTGTTCCTGCCAGGTAAGAGCAACGGCAACGGCACCCGCAGTAGCAAGAACAACTGCAAGAGCGACTCGGGCGTCAGGAATGCGCCAGGCGGGGTCGGCACGGGTGGGTTGGCGGGACACGCCGTGAATCCATCCATGGAGGCTCATGTCGCGCCATCCATGGCGCTCATGGTCCCGCCAACCCACCCGCACCGCCCTGCTCACGGCTGGCTGGTGGCCTGGGAAGGTCAAGATCCTGGCTGGATCGGATGCCGAGACTTGCCTCACACGGGGACCGCGCCGCGCCTCCCGAAGGCGTCTACAACGGCGACCCCGATGGTCGACACGCCTCACCCTGACACTACCCTTACCAATGCTTCGCGTTGCCTGCACGATGCAAGGGCAACCATGGGGATGTGAATACTGTGCCCTCCCCTGTTCCGTCCGAGGCTCCTTCCCGTTCCCGCTGGCGCTGGCGTCGTCCTGGCAAGCGGGGGCAGCGGTGGTTGGCGATCCTGGTGTTTCTGTTCGCTGCGCTGCTGATCCTGATCGCGTTGTGGGATTGGAATTGGTTCAAGGGGCCGGTGGAACGGGCGGTGCAGGCCAAGACGGGGCGGGAGTTCCATATCAACGGGGATCTGGATGTCGATCTGGGCCGGGTGACGACGGTGCGGGGCGATGGGCTGACCTTTGCGAATGCGACGTGGGCCAAGCAGCCGCAGATGGCGACGGCGGATCGGGTGGAGATCGATGTGCGGGTGTGGCCGCTGCTGCGTGGGCAGGTACGGATTCCGGAGATCCGGTTGACGCGGCCGGATCTGTTGCTGGAAACGGCCCCGGAGAAGAATCAGCCGGGCAATTGGGATTTCCTGGGGCCGAGCGACGGTGATCCGCCGGTGCTGCAGCGGTTGTTGGTCGATGATGGGCGGCTGCAGTTCCGGGATGCGGCGGGCCGGACCGATGTGCTGGTGTCGCTCGACAGTGGCAAGCCACGCGACAAGGACAGTGGTCCGCCGCTGCTGGTGAAGGGCAAAGGGCGCTGGCAGGGTAATCCGTTCTCGCTGGCGGGCAATACCGAGTCGCCGCTGGAGCTGACCAATACCGGGCATCCGTTCCGCATCCATCTGGATGGGCGCGCCGGCAATACGCACGCGATCGCCAGTGGGACGTTGACCAATCCGTTCCAGTTGCGCGTGTTCGATCTGGAGTTGATGCTGAGCGGGCAGGACATGGAGGATCTGTTCCCGCTGATCGGCGTGGCGATTCCCTCCACCCCGCCCTACCGGCTCAAGGGTCGGTTGAAGCGCGACAATGCGATCTGGCGCTATGAGAATTTCACCGGTACCGCCGGTGACAGCGATCTGGGCGGGACCGCGCAGATCGATGTGAGCGGTGACCGGCCGTTCCTGACGGCCGATCTGGTCTCCAAACGGTTGGACTTCGACGATCTGGCCGGCTTCATCGGGGCACCGCCGAAGACCGGCGCGGGGGAGTCTGCCAACGCCGAGCAGAAGGCGAAGGCGGCCGCGCTGGCATCCAGTGCCAAGGTGCTGCCGGATACGCCGTACAACCTGTCCAAGCTGCGCGCGATGGATGCCGATGTGCGCTGGAAAGCGCAGCGGATCAATTCACCGGCACTGCCGCTGGATGACATGGATGCGCACCTCAAACTCAATGACGGGCTGCTGCGCCTGGAACCGCTGAACTTCGGTGTGGCCGGCGGTGATATCCGCAGCACGATCCGGATGGATGCCCGCAAGCAGGCTATTTCCACGCAGTTGCAGGCCACCATCCGCAACGTGCAGCTGGGCAAGCTGTTCCCCGATGCGACACTGGCCGAGCAGGCCTCCGGCGGCATCAGTGGTGAGGTCAAGCTGACCGGCCAGGGCAATTCCATCGCCGCCATGCTGGGCAGTTCCGATGGCACGGTGGCGGTCGGGATCGGCCGCGGCCATGTCGGGAACCTGATCATGGAACTGGCCGGGCTGGATGTGGCCGAATCGCTGAAATTTCTGTTCACCGGCGACAAGCAGATTCCGTTGCGCTGCGCATGGGGCGACTTCGGGGTCGACAACGGCGTGATGCAGTCGCGCTCGCTGGCCTTCGATACCACCGATACGCTCATCCTCGGCGAAGGCAAGGTGGACCTGAAGCAGGAGCAGCTGGACCTGCTGCTGCGCCCGCGCCCGAAGGACATGAGCATCCTGGCGCTGCGATCGCCGCTGCGCATCGGCGGTACCTTCAAGGATCCCTCGTTCCGGCCGGACTTCAAGGCGCTGGGCATCCGCGGGGCGATTGCGCTGGCATTGGGCAGCATCGCACCGCCTGCCGCCCTGTTGGCAACGATCGAAACCGGCCCGGGCGAAGACAGCAACTGCGGTGGCCGCTATGCCAAATAAGCGCAGGGCCTCGTCAGCGCGACGCCTCGCGCGCCGGGCCGACGCAGCGTCGGCCCGCCCGCCGGGACCCAGCGCTGCTCAGCCGGCGACGATGTACTGCTGCAGCTGATCCAGTTTCTGCGCCTGTTCGTCGATCACCGACTTGACCAGGTCGCCGATGGAAATGACGCCGAGGACCCCGTTCGCATCGACCACCGGAAGATGGCGGATGCGGTAATCGGTGACCAGCTGCAGGCAGTGCTCCACCTGCTCGCCAGGCGCGACGGTCACCACCTTCGGGGTCATGATCTCGCGGACTTCGGTCGTTCGCGAGGAGCGCTCGTGCAGCACGATCTTCCGCGCGTAATCGCGCTCGGAAAGGATGCCGACCAGTTGCCGGCCTTCCATCACCAACACCGCGCCGATGCCTTTTTCGGCCATCAACCGGATCGCATCGATCACCGCCGAGGACGGGGTGACGGCGAATACCTCAGGGGACTTGCCTTCCAACAGCTGTCGTACCGTGGTCATCTCGCTGCTCTCCACCGATGGGATGCACGGCCGAGTCTGCCACGAACGGGACCTGCCAGGTGTCAATCAGGTACAGCGGGCGCTGTTTGGATTCCTCGTACAGCCGCCCCAGGTATTCACCGATCAGGCCCAGCGCGATCAGCTGTATGCCGCCCAGGAACAGGATCACGGCCATCATCGTCGGCCAGCCGGCGACGCGGTCACCGTACAGCGCCGCCTTGAGCACCACCACCATCGCGAACAGGAACGCGAAGCTCGCCGCGGCCAGGCCCAGGTAGGTGGTCACCCGCAGCGGTGCGGTCGAGAATCCGGTGATGCCTTCGAGGGCGAAATTCCATAGCCGCCAGAAGCCGAATTTGCTCTCGCCGATCAGCCGTGCATGGCGGTGGTAAGGCAGCGCTTTGCGGCGGAAGCCCACCCAGCCGAACAGCCCCTTCATGAACCGGTGGCGCTCACGCAACTGGCCCAGCGCCTGCAGCGCGCGGGGCGACAGCAACCGGAAATCGCCGGTATCGGCCGGGATCGGGGTCTTGGACAGGCGTCCGATCACCCGGTAGAACGCCTTGGCGGTGGAGCGCTTGAGCCAGCTTTCCCCATCGCGCACCAGGCGCGTGCCGTACACGTTGTCATAGCCCTGCTGCCACAACGCGACGAACTCGGGAATCAGCTCCGGCGGATCCTGGCCATCGGCATCGAGGATCATCACCGCGCCGTCGTCGACGACATCGAGTCCAGCCGTAAGCGCGGCTTCCTTGCCGAAATTCCGCGACAGGCGCAGCGCGCCGACGCAGGGATCGGCCTCGGCCAATCCCTGCATGACGGCCCAGGTGGTGTCGGTACTGCCGTCGTCCACATACACCACGCGGCCATCGATGCCCTCCAGCGTATCGAGCACCGCCCGCAACCGCGGGTGCAGCATCGGGAGCGCGAGCGCTTCATTGTGGGCGGCGACGACGACCGTCAGGCGTGGGCTGTTCATGCGGCGATTGTAGCGTCAGCCAATCACGTACATGAACGCTCACTCGTCGCTGAGGTACGCCCCACCGCCGAGCTGCCGCGCCTGCCGCTGGATCCACGCCGCGCGGCGCTGCACATACGGGCCAGGCTTGGCGGCACTGTAACGGCGGGGCGATGGCAGCACCGCAGCAAGCCGTGCGCTTTCAGCCGGGCTCAGGCGTGAGGCGTCCTTGTTCCAATACTGCCGCGACGCCGCCTGCGCGCCATAGATGCCGTCGCCGAACTCGGCGATGTTGGCGTACATCTCCAGGATCCGCGACTTCGGCCACAGCGCTTCGATCAGGACCGTGTACCAGACCTCCAGCCCCTTCCGGATCCAGCTGCGGCCCTGCCACAGGAACAGGTTCTTGGCGACCTGCTGGCTGATTGTGCTGGCCCCGCGCAGGCGGCCCCCGCGCGCATTGTGATCCCGGGCCTTCTCGATCGCCTGCAGGTCGAAGCCGTTGTGTTCCGGGAAGCGCTGGTCCTCGGCGGCCACCAGCGAGATCGGCAGGCTCGGCGCCATCTGGTCCAGGTCGCGCCACTGGTAGTGCAGCCGGTAGCTCCAATCGCCCTCCCCCAACGCTTCGCCGTAGCGCCACAGCATCACGCTGGATACGGGGGGGTCGATGAAACGCAGGGCCAGCACCTGCAGCACGCTGAAGCCGACAAACAGTACCGGCAGCCACAGCAGCCGCTTCCAGTGCCGGCGGCGGGGACGTGACGGTTCCAGGTCCGGCTCGACCTTGAGGTTGCTGCGCTCTGCCCCCATTACTGGTGCATCCTTTACTTGCACGGTTGTCGGCGCATTATCCGGCAACCGGCACTCCTTTCGCGCAGCCACCGAACCGATGACCGCCCAATCCGACTCCCTTGTCCGTTTCCTGCTCCCCGATGCCGGCGTCCGCGGCGTGCACGTGCACCTTGATGACACCTGGCGGGAGATCCTGTCGCACGCGGTCTATCCGCCCGGCGCCGCTGAACTGCTCGGCGAGGCCAGCGTGGCCTCGGCGCTGTTCACCGGCCACACCAAGGTCGATGGCCGCCTGTCGATCCAGCTGCGCAGCAACACCGCGATGCGCACCCTGTTCGCCGAGTGCACCGCGGCCGGCACGCTGCGCGGCATCGTCCAGCTGGCCGACGGCGGCGGCGACGCGCCGCGCGACCTGACCGCGCTGGGCGAGGATGCGCTGCTGGCGATCACCATCGAAAACCCGGGCCTGGACCCGCGCGAACCGCAGCGCTACCAGAGCCTGGTCGGTCTGACCGCAGCCGGTCTGGACGAAGCCTTCGAAGATTATTTCCGCCAGTCCGAACAGCTGCCCACCCGCCTGCTGCTGGCCGCCGACGGCACCCGCGCCGCAGGCCTGCTGCTGCAGAAGCTGCCGGGCGATGAAGGCGATCAGGACGGCTGGTCGCGTGCCAGCGCGCTGTTCGAGACCCTGGGCAAGCAGGAACTGCTGGAGGTGCCGGGCCATGACCTGCTGCACCGCCTGTTCCATGAAGAGACGCCGGAACTGCTCGGCGACAAGGCCCTGCGCTTTGCCTGTTCGTGCTCGCGCGAGCGGGTCGAAGGCATGCTGCAGTCCATTGGCGAAGAGGAGGCCCGGGCCGCCGCCGAGCCTACGGGCGCGGTCGAAGTGCGTTGCGAATTCTGCGGGCAGGAGTATCACTTTCCCTTGACGGAATTCGACATACTGTTCCGCGAGATGGACGTATCTTCGCCGGCACCTGAACGGCTTCAGTAATTTTGCTACGAGTTTTGTTCTGGGGAGAACCAAGACTTGTTAAGAAATCATAAACGCCCTAGGATCAATCTCCCGCTTCGGCGGGAACTTGTGTTCACCGCGCTTGTCTGAGAGTTCCCATGCATTCCCTTCTGCGTCTACCGCTGGCCCTGATGATCGCCCTAGGCGCGATCTCGGGCGCGCATGCGCAGGCCAAGGGCAAGCAGGACGGCACCGTGCTGCCGGTCTGGAACAAGGGCAGCGGCAAGGTCGAGGCGCTGCTCTACCTGGAGCCGACCGGCGAACAGGCCGTTGGTGCCCGTTGGCACTTCGGGCGCAGCTCGCTGGATGCGGCCTTCGGCCTGTCCTCGGGTGACTCTCTGGGGCTGCTGTGCAACAGCAGCCGCGGCACCAGCATCAGCGGATTGGCCAGTCACTGCATGCTGGCGACGCTGGGCGATGAGGAGGACAACACGCTCAGCCGCCGCGTCAGTGGCACCGCCGCGTTCAACCGCCCCGGTGGCCGCGTGGGCATCACCGCCGGCAGCGGCCGCGACACTTTACCCGCCTGGCTGGCTGGCCCCAACAAATCCCCATCGCTGCGCGCCGAACAGAACGATCTGACTGTTTTCGGGCAGAAGAACATCGGCCGTGAGGGCTTCGTCTCGATCGGTGGCACCTACGCCAAAGCGCGACTGGTCCCCATCGCGGATGCCTCACCGGCGATCGTCGACCGCTGGGACAGCAAAAGCCTCACCATCGGCGCCGGCTATGGCAACTTCAGCGGCAACATCATTGGCCGTGTGGTCGATGTACCCGGCCAGCCCGGGAAGTGGGAAGGCCTGGGCGTCGGCCTGACCTGGCGCACCCCGTGGAGCGGCCAGCTCACCGTCGGTGCCGAAAACGTGGTCACCCGTGGCAAGAATCCGTTCGCCCCGCGCAACGAGAGCACCGACGAAGGCACCGTGCCCTACGTGCGGTACGAGCAGGATCTCTGACCTGTCTTTGCGACGACCCGTCAATACACGTGATCCAAAGGGCGCCTCCATGAGGCGCCCTTTTTCATTTGGGCTGCCTGTCAAGGGCGCGCACGGCCCATTCAGGGTGAATTTTTTTTAACAAAAATCTTAACAAATGAGACTGTTTAGGCTGTAGATATCGCTTAAAGCCTTACACCGCAAAGGCTTTGCCGAATTTCACCTAAATCACATGGAACATTAACGGCTCTTTAATTTTTAGTTGCACGTGGTTACTATCGAGTCAGCTTCACGGATTGGGAACGCCTTTCGTCCCCGCGCTGAAGCCCATCCCAACACGTTGCACCCAAGTCAACTTGGAGAGAGAGCCCAATGAACCGCAACAGCAACAAACTGCGCGACGCCGTCGTCCTCGCGCTGATCGCCAGCGCTGCCGGCACCGGCAGCGCCGTCGCTCAGGAAACCACTGGCACCACCAACCTGGACCGTATCTCGGTCACCGGTTCGCGCATCCGCCAGGTTGACGTGGAAACCGCCCAGCCGGTCCTGACCATCACCCGCGCAGACATCCAGAACCAGGGCTTCAGCTCGGTCGCGGACATCCTGCAGAACATCTCTGCCGCGGGCAGCCCGTCGTTCAGCCGCGCCTCGCCGCTGACCTCCAACCAGGAAGCCGGTGGTTCGTACATCGATCTGCGCAACCTGGGCCCGCAGCGTACGCTGGTGCTGGTCAACGGCAAGCGTCTGGGCATTTCGCCGGACGGCTTCCAGGACGTCTCGACCATCCCGACCGTCATCGTTGAGCGCATCGACGTCCTGAAGGACGGCGCCTCGTCGATCTACGGCTCCGATGCCATGGCCGGCGTGATCAACATCATCACCCGCAAGAACTTCGACGGTGCTGAAGCCAACTTCTACACCGGCCAGTACAGCCAGGGCGACGGCAAGAAGGAAACCGCTGATTTCATGGTCGGCTTCTCCGGCGATCGCGGTTCGGTCACCGTCGGTGCCGAGTACCACAAGGAAGAGGGCGTCTGGGCGAAGGATCGTCCGTTCAGCCTGGACACCTACCCGGGCGTCGGTGACGGTGGCGCTTACTCCGTCGTCGGCCAGTGGGGTAACTGGCGTCGCGGCACCACCGGCGCTTGGCAGGCACCGAACCGTGGCGGCACCGCCCTGGGCGCGAGCCAGTTCCATGACCAGAACGCCGATGACCGCAGCCGTTCGACGGAGCAGATGCACCTGCTGACGCCGCTGGAGCGCCGTTCGCTGTACGTCAACACCAACTACGACATCACCGACAACGTCCGCTTCACCAGCGACCTGTCCTACACCAAGCGTGAGTCGAACCGTCAGATCGCAGGCTACCCGCTGCAGTCGCAGGCCGCCGGCGTGAACACCCCGATGTCGGCGCTGAGCGCCTTCAACCCGACCGGTGGCGCTTCGGCCGTCAACTGGCGCCGTCGTGGTTGGGAAGTGCCGCGTACCACCGATACCGACATGACGACCTGGCGCTTCACCGCGTCGCTGGAAGGCGCGTTCGAGATTGGTGACCGGTACTTCAACTGGGATGCCGGCTACCTGTACAACGAAAACAACGTCAACATCACCAACAACGGCAACTTCTACATCCCGGCCGTGCGCAATGCGGTGGGCCCGTCGCGCGTCAATGCGCAGGGGCAGCTGGAGTGCTACACGCCCGCAACGGGCACCTCGCCCGCCGCGGCGATCCCGGGCTGCGTGCCGTGGAATCCCTTCGCGGGCTTCGGCACCGGCGCGGTTGCCAATTCGCTGGCTGATCCGAACGTTCAAAAGTACCTCTACCGTGAGGAACATGCGACCGGCAAGACCACCACGAACAACTACTTCGCCAACCTGTCGGGTACCATCGTCCCGCTGCCGGCCGGCGACCTGGGCTTCGCGGTCGGCTACGAGTACCGCAAGGAGGATGGCAACTTCCGTCCGGATGCCATCGCCCAGTCGGGCGACTCGACCAACCTGGCCTCGGGCCCGACCCAAGGCTCCTACGCGGTCGACGAGTTCTACCTGGAACTGAACATCCCGATCCTGGCCGACCTTGCCTTCGCCAAGGAACTGACGCTGGACGTGGCTACCCGCTACTCCGACTTCAACACCTTCGGTGACACGGTCAACAACAAGTTCGGCCTGAAGTGGCGTCCGATCGACGACCTGCTGGTCCGGGCCACCTATGCCGAGGGCTTCCGCGCCCCGACCATCGGTGACCTCTACGGCGGCGGTTCGCAGACCTTCGTGACCAGCTTCGTCGATCCGTGCGACAGCGTCTATGGCAGCGTCGGCGGCAGCCCGCAGTGCTTGGCCGCCGTCGGCCCGGGTTACCGTCAGCTGCAGCAGGGCTTCATCCCGACCGTCGGCTCGGCAGCACAGAGCCCGGTGCCGTTCGTTTCGGGCTCCAACCCGCTGCTGACCCCGGAAAGTTCGGAGTCCAAGACCGTCGGTTTCGTATACAGCCCGAGCTACGTCAGTGGCCTGAGCGTGGGCGTCGACTGGTGGAACATCCGCATCGACAACACCATCGTCTCGGACAGCGCCAACACGATCCTGCGCGACTGCTATGTCAACCAGGTCACCTCGCGTTGCGCACTGTTCCAGCGTGATCCGTCGCTGGGCAACATCGTCGGCACCCTGGTCTACGGCAACCGCAATGCCGGCTATACCGAAACCGAAGGTTTCGATATCGACGTCAACTATGCTCTGGACACCGACTACGGTCGCGTCAGCGCCAAGTGGGCCACCACCTACGTCAGCAAGTACGAGACGAAGACCACCAACGAAGCTGACACCGTGCCGAATCAGGCCAACGGCTACGGCAGCACCTTCCGGATCCGCTCCAACTTCAACCTGGGCTGGAGCCTGAATGACTGGTCGGTGAACTGGGGCCTGCGCTACTTCTCCGGCACCAAGGAACCGTGCTACTTCGATGATCGCTGCAACCTGCCGGACTTCTCGGCACCGGAAACGCAGGGCAACATCGATCCGCAGAACCGTACCGGCGCAGTGACCTTCCACGACCTGCAGGTGTCCTACGCAGCTCCGTGGAACGCCAGCATCTCCGTCGGCGCCAACAACGTGTTCAACAAGGTCGGCCCGGCAATGTATGCGCAGCCGAATTCCAGCTTCTCCTACTACGGCGGCTTCGACATCGGTCGCTTCGTCTACCTGAAGTACAACCAGAAGTTCTGATCGATCCACTGATCAACAACGTCTGATGCAACGGCCCCGAAAGGGGCCGTTGTTTTTTGTGCTGGTGCGCGTGGCCAGCAAACGGCACGCATGGAAAAGGCCGCGTTTCCGCGGCCTTCTGCATGCCTGTCACGGGCCGGTCAACCGAGCGGAATCAACGTCTCGATCACGTGCTCCACATAGGCCTCGAAATCTTCGCGGGCCTGCTTGGGCTGCTGCAGCTGCAGCGACAGCTGGAGGAAGCCGACATAGGCCGCGTAGGCCAGTCGCGCGCGGTGTTGCGCATCCGTCCGGCTCAGCCCCGCCTGGCGGAACGAGGCGACCAGATACTCCAGGCGACGATGCGAGACCCGGTCGATGACCGGACGCACCATCGGGTGGTCCAGCGCCTTGAGCAGTTCGCTGTAGATGATGTGCGGCTGCACCTCATGCGCCACCACCTGGAACAGCTGGCGCAGGCGCACGCGCGGATCGGTCACGTCGGCCAGGCTGCCGAACACCTGCTCCTGTTCGAACAGCTCCCAGCGCTCCAGCGCGGCCTGCAGCAACGCATCGCGCGAGGGGAAGTGCCAGTAGAAGCTGCCTTTGGTGACACCCAGGCGCCGCGCCAGCGGTTCCACCGCGACCGCGCCCACGCCTTGTTCGGCAATCAGATCCAGTGCGGCCTGGGCCCAGTCTTCAGCACTGAGGCGGCTGTTGCGGCCGGCACGTGGCTCGCCGGCGGAAGCTTCGGGTTCATTCATAGGTGGATTTAACCATACGCCGGGGTTGGTTGCAGTACGTCAATGTGCTCATGGGGGCCTGGAGCCTCGCCGCACAAGGGATGTGCCCACCATACCCCCAAGTATTGACATCGCACAGGGCAGGTCCATACTAGCGAGTATGGTCACTCCTTCTTCTACTCTGCCCCGTTTTGACGATGAGCGACTGACCGGCGCGCACAACGCCGTGCTGGCCGCCACCCGGTCGGGTCCGGGGCGTCGCGGCACCGTGCTGTTCGCCCACGGCTTCGGCCAGACCCGGCATGCCTGGCAGGCCACCGCCTCCGCGCTGGTCGGCGCCGGTTACCAGACCCTGTCCTACGACGCACGCGGCCATGGCGATTCAGACTGGAATCCGGCCGAACGCCCTTACCACGGCGAACAGTTCGCCGATGATCTGATCGTGCTGGCCGGCGAGCAGGCGCAGCCGCCGATCCTGATCGCCGCCTCGATGGGCGGCCTGTTCGGCCTGCTCGCCGAGTCGCGCTGGCCGGGCCTGTTCTCGGCGATGGTGCTGGTGGACATCACCCCGCGCTGGGATACCGCCGGCGTCGAAAAGATCCTGATGTTCATGACCGCGCACCCGGACGGCTTCGCCTCGCTGTCGCAGGCGGCCGATGTGATCTCCGCCTACGTGCCGCACCGCCCGCGCAAGTCGGACGATTCCCTGCGCGCGTTGCTGCGCGAGGACGGTCACGGCCGCTGGCGCTGGCATTGGGACCCGCGTCTGGTCGCCGAGCTGGCCCGTGACAGTGAACACCACCAGGACGCGCTCGCCGAGGCGGCGCGCCAGGTGAAATGTCCCTTGCTGCTGGTGAGCGGCGGCCGCAGCACCCTGGTCACCCCGCAGACGGTGGCCGAGTTCCTTGCGTTGGTGCCACATGCACGCCACGTGCAGCTGCCGGAGGCCACGCATATGGTCGCCGGTGATGACAACAACGCCTTTACCGCTACTGTGTTGGACTATCTGGACGTATTGCCCTCGGCCTCCGCCGTCGCATCGTCCGCCATTACCGAGCACGTCACCGGAGCACGCTCATGAGCATTGTCGTTCCCTTCCTCGTCGTCCTGTTGGCAGGTGCGTTCGTCGCCTACCACCGGATGCGCCTGATCACCTGGACGATCATCAGCCTCGTGCTGCTGGCCGCCTGCTGGTTCATCCCGTACGTCAACCAGACCGCCACGATCGTGGCTGCGGCCATCGTCGCCGTCATCGCCGTGCCGCTGCTGCTGCCCTTCATCCGCAAGCCGCTGCTGACCGCGCCGATGATGAAGGTGTTCCGCAAGGTGCTGCCGCCGCTGTCGCAGACCGAGCGCATCGCGCTGGAAACCGGCTCGGTCGGTTTCGAAGGCGAGCTGTTCACCGGCGATCCGGACTGGAACATCCTGCTGAACTACCCCAAGCCGCAGCTCACTGCGGAGGAACAGGCGTTCCTGGACGGCCCGGTCGAAGAGCTCTGCAAAATGGTCAACGACTGGGAAATCACCCACGTCTACGCCGACCTGCCGCCAGAGCTGTGGAGCTTCATCAAGAAGAACAAGTTCTTCGGCATGATCATTCCGAAGGAATACGGCGGCCTGGGCTTCAGCGCGCTGGCCCACCACAAGGTGATCCAGAAGCTGGCCTCGGTGTCGAGCGTGGTCAGCTCCACCGTCGGCGTGCCCAACTCGCTGGGCCCGGGTGAACTGCTCAACCATTACGGCACCCAGGAACAGAAAGACCAGTACCTGCCGCGCCTGGCCGATGGCCGTGAAGTGCCCTGCTTCGGCCTGACCGGTCCGTTCGCCGGCTCGGACGCCACCTCGATTCCCGATTACGGCATCGTCTGCAAGGGCGAGTGGAACGGCGAGCAGGTGCTCGGCGTCAAGCTCACCTTCGACAAGCGTTACATCACCCTGGCGCCGGTAGCCACGCTGATCGGCCTGGCCTTCCGCATGTACGACCCGGATGGCCTGATCGGCACCACCCGCGACATCGGCATCACCCTGGCGCTGCTGCCGCGTGACACCGCCGGCGTGGAAATCGGCCGCCGCCACTTCCCGCTCAACTCGACCTTCCAGAACGGCCCGATCCGCGGCAAGGATGTGTTCATCCCGCTGACCCAGCTGATCGGCGGCGCCGAGAAGGCCGGCAAGGGCTGGAACATGCTCAACGAGTGTCTGGCCGTGGGCCGCTCGATCACCCTGCCCTCCACCGCCAGTGGCGGTGCCAAGGCCGGCGCCGTGGTGACCGGTGCCTACGCGCGCATCCGCAAGCAGTTCGGCCTGTCGGTCGGCCGCTTCGAGGGCGTGGAAGAAGCGCTGGCCCGCATCGGTGGCAAGGCCTACGCGATCAGCGCGCTGTGCCAGGCAACGGCCGCTGCGGTGGACCGCGGCGACGTGCCGTCGGTGCCGTCGGCCATCGCCAAGTACCACTGCACCACCATGAGCCGTGAAGTGATCTCGGACGTGATGGATGTGATCGGCGGCAAGGGCATCATCCTGGGGCCGCGCAACTTCGCCGGCCGCAGTTGGCAGGCCGCGCCGATCGCGATCACGGTCGAGGGTGCCAACATCATGACCCGCAGCCTGCTGATCTTCGGCCAGGGTGCGATCCTGTGCCACCCGTGGGTGTTGAAGGAAATGAAGGCCGCGCAGGATCCGGACACCCGTGCCGGGCTGCAGGAATTCGACCGCAGCCTGTTCGGCCACATCCGCTACGGCATCTCCAACGCCGTGCGTTCGTTCTGGTTCGGCCTGACCGGTGCCCGTTTCGGTGCCGCCCCGGGCGATGCCTACACCCGCCGCTACTTCCGGAAGCTGGACCGTTACTCGGCCAACCTGGCGCTGATGGCCGACATCTCGATGATGACGCTGGGCGGCAAGCTGAAGTTCAAGGAATCGCTGTCCGGCCGCCTGGGCGATGTGCTGAGCCACATCTACATGACCAGCGCCATGCTCAAGCGTTACCACGACGAAGGCGCCCCGGCCGCCGACCAGCCGTTGCTGGCCTGGGCCTTCCATGACAGCGTGCACAAGATCGAAGAGTCGCTGTCGGCCGCGCTGCGCAACTTCCCGGTGCGTCCGATCGGCTGGCTGATGTGGGCGCTGATCTTCCCGTTCGGCCGCCGTGCCGAGGCCCCGGGCGACCGCCTGGGCCACCGCGTGGCCGCACTGCTGATGGCACCCAACGAAGCCCGCGACCGTCTGGCCAATGGCGTGTTCCTGACCCCGTGCGAGAACAACCCGGGTGGCCGCATCAACAGCTACCTGTCCAAGGCGATCATGGCCGAGCCGGTGGAGCGCAAGTTCATCAAGGCACTCAAGACCAAGGGCATCGAAGCGCTGGACTTCGTTACCCAGCTGGACGAAGCCGTGGCCGAAGGCGTGATCACCCAGGACGAGCGCACCCTGCTCGAAGAGCTGCGCACGCTCACCCTGGAAACGATCACCGTGGACGACTTCGATCCGGAGGAACTGCGCTCGGCGGGCTACTACAAGCGCCAGCAGAAGGACGCGCAGTCGCAGGCCGCGTGATCACGGCCACCATGTAAACGACAACGGCGGACTTCGGTCCGCCGTTTCTTTAGGGAGACCCCCGATGTCCGCTCCACTGCTCACGCTCTACCGCCGCATACAGCGCTGGCCTGCCGGCACCTGGCTGTTCTCGCGCGCGGTGTGCGTCAAGGCGCCCTACTTCGCCAGCATCGCCCCGCGCATCACCCTGCTCGAGCCGGGCCGCTGCGAAGGCCGCATCGCGCACCGGCGCAAGGTCACCAACCACATCGGCACGGTGCACGCGATCGCGCTGTGCAACCTGGCCGAACTCACCGCCGGGCTGATGGTGGATGCCTCGCTGCCCAAGGGCATGCGCTGGATCCCGAAGGGCATGGAGGTGCAGTACCTGGCCAAGGCGACCGGCACGCAGCATGCCGTGGCCACGCCGGAGCAGCCGATCGTGGCGGCCGAGACCGGCTACGCGCTGCCGGTGAAGGTGCAGGTGCGCGATGACGCCGGCACGGCCGTGTTCGAGGCGCGGATCGCCATGTGGGTGTCGCCGGTCAAACGTTGATCGTTGGCGCAGCCACCCATGGGTGGCTCTACATCCAATCCGTCTGTCGCAGGGTAGCGCCACGCCATGCGTGGCTGGCGCCTGTCAGGCCGGCACCATCCACCACGCGGCCACAGCCAGGATCGCCGGCACAGCCTGGATGAAGAAGATCCGCTTGTTCACGCTGTACGCGCCATAGCAGCCGGCCACGATCACGCAGCCCAGCATGAAGTTGACCAGCATCGGCAGGTGATCGAACAGGCCCCAGAACAGGCCGGCGGCAAGGAAGCCGTTGTACAGCCCTTGATTGGCCGCCAGCACCCGCGTGGCCTGCGCCTTTTCCGGCGTATTGCGGAAGGTCTTCAGGCCCAGCGGCTTGGTCCACAGGAACATTTCCAGGACCAGGAAATACACGTGCAGCAGGGCGACCAGCAGGGTCAACGACAGCGCGATCCAATACATGGGCTCAGGTTCCTGGAAGACTGCAGAGAGCTTACTCCGGGCGCTCGCCCGGCAGCTTCTTTTCCTCGCGCAGAAGGCCCAATGCTGCGACGGTCATCGCCCCGGCCACGACCAGCCCACCGACGAACACAATGTGCGAACCGAACAGGGACAGCCCCTTGTGCACCCAGGCGAAGGTCAGGTCCGCACCGCGGTAGACCACGGTGTCGATCGCCGCGCCGGCCTTGTAGCGCCACTGGCGGTCCACACGGGTATAGATGGTCTCGCGCGCCGGCTTGGCCAGTGAGAACTCGCTGGCGCGGGTCATCACCTGCACCATCGCCACCATCAGCGGCAGCGGCGATGCCGCCAGGATCGAGAAGCCGATGATGATCGCCACGCCGGGAATCAACAGCGCCGGGGCGATCCCATACCGCGACAGCAGCCAGCGCGTGAATCCGAGCTGCACGATCAGGGTCAGGGTGTTCACCGCCAGGTCCACGCGCGAGAAAAACGCCGTGCTGGCCGCGGCATCGGGGTACAGCCGTCGCACGATCGAGGCCTGCTCGTTGTAGAGCATCGTGCCCACGCCCACGCCGAACAGCACCATCAGTGCCAGCCAGCGCAGCATCGGCTCACGCACGATCAGCTTCAGGCCATCGAACACACTGCCGCCCATCGGCGTTTCGCCGGAGACCAGCTGCCGCTCCTGTTCGCGTTCCACCGCCCACAGGCGCAGCCGCCAGATGCAGCCCAGGCAGATCAGCAGGAAGCCGGCCGAGACCAGCATCAGGTTGGCGATGCCGACCCGCTGCACCAGCGTCGAGGTGATGATCGGCCCCAGGAAGGCGCCGATGGTGCCAGCCGCGCCGAGGTAGCCGTAATAGGCGCGCGCCTCCACGTTGGAGAACACGTCGGCCATGAAGCTCCAGAACACCGCCACCGCGAACAGGTTGAAGACGGTGATCCAGAAGAAGAACGCCATGCCCCGCCCCGGCGCGCCGGTCTCGAACATCACGTAGAAGCCGAGCAGGGTGACGATGAAAAAGCCGTACACCGCCGGCAGGAACACCCGGCGCGGGAAGCGGCTCACCAGCACGCCGTATAGCGGCTGCAGCACCAGCATGATGAAGAACACGCAGGTGAACAGGAACTGCAGCACGAAGTCCTGCAGGGCGATCCCGTGCCCGGCGAACCACTGGATCAGCGGCAGCGGAAACACGGTCTGCAGATCCGACGAGGCCGCCATCGCTTCGCGCACCGGGCGCAGCACGTAGTAGCCGCTGAGCAGGCAGAAAAAGTAGATCGAGGCCCAGATCAGCGGCGGCGAACGCCGCCAGGCGCTCAACATGCCAGTGGCCGCCGCGCCGGTTCCGGCCGCCGCAGTCATTGCACGCTCTGCGCGGACAAAGGGCGTTGCAACGGCAACATGTGGGGAACTCCGGGCATCGAAGCGCGCAAGGTAAACGATGCACCGCAACATCGCCAGCCTCCGGCACGCCCATCGGTGCAACGCTGCGTGGCTCACCACTCAGCCCCTGCCTGCCCCAACCTGTCTTATGCTCGGTGCGCACCCGGCAAGGAGCGGCATGTACGACTACATCGTCATTGGTGCCGGCTCTGCCGGCTGCGTGCTGGCCCACCGGCTCAGCGAAGACCCGGCCTGCCGGGTGCTGCTGCTGGAAGCCGGCCCGCGCGATAGCAACCCCTTCATCCACATGCCGGCCGGGTTGGCGCGGCTGGTCAACAATCGTCGCATCAACTGGAACCTGGAGACCGAGCCGGAGCCTGCCCTGGATGGCCGTCGTCTGTGGTGGCCGCGCGGCAAGGTGCTGGGCGGCTCCAGCTCGATCAATGCGATGTGCTACATCCGCGGCGTCCCCGCCGACTACGACGGCTGGGAAGCGGGTGGCGCCATCGGCTGGGGCTGGGACCAGGTGCTGCCCTGGTTCCTGCACAGCGAGCGCAACAGCCGCGGCGCCAGCGCGCTGCACGGCGCCGCAGGACCGCTGTCGGTGTCCGACCTGCGCCACCACAACCCCCTCTCGGCCGCGTTCATCGCCGCCGCGCAGGAAGCCGGCCATCCCCACAATGCAGACTTCAACGGTGACCAGCAGCTCGGCGTAGGGCTGTACCAGGTCACCCAGCGCGACGGCGCACGGTGTTCAAGTGCGGACGCCTACCTGCGCCCGGCACGCCACCGGCGCAACCTGACGGTGCTCACCGGCGCGCAGGCGACCGCGCTGAGCTTCGAGGGCACGACGGCGACCGGCGTGCACTATCGGCGTGGCGCGCACCACCTCCACGCACGCGCGGGCGCGGAGGTGATCCTCAGCGCCGGCGCGCTCCATTCCCCCCACCTGCTGATGCTCTCCGGCATCGGCGAGGCGGACACGTTGCGCTGCCACGGCATCACCCCGCGCGTGGATCTGCCCGGTGTCGGCCGCAACCTGCAGGACCACCTGGACATCTGCACCGTCGTGCACACCACACCGGGCGTCAGCTACGACCGCAGCAACGAGCTGCGCATCGCCTTCGACTACTTCCTGCGCGGCCACCGTGGTGCCGGCACCAGCAACCTGGCCGAGGCCGGCGGCTTCGCCCGCTCGTCGCTGGCCACCGATGCGCGCGCCGACATCCAGTTCCATTTCGTCCCGGCAATGCTGGACAACCACGGCCGCCACCGGCTGCCGGGCGATGGCTATACCCTGCATGCCTGCCCGCTGCACCCACGCAGCCGCGGGCAATTGCGCCTGCGTGATGCCGATGCGCGCTCGCCGCCGCGCATCCACGCCAACTACCTGGGTGACCCCGCGGGCCACGATCTGAAGAGCATGCTTGAATGCGCCCGGCTGTCGCGCGAGATCCTGCAGCAGCCTGCGTTTGACCGCTGGCGCGGCGCGCCGGTGTTCCCCCCGCACAACGCGCTGGACGAGGCGGCACTGGAAGCCTTCATCCGGGCCAAGGCCGAGACCATCTACCACCCGGTCGGGACCTGCGCGATGGGGCAGCATGCCGAGGCGGTGGTCGATCCGGGCACCCTGCGCGTGCACGGCACCGAACGGCTGCGGGTGGTGGATGCCTCGGTGATGCCGCGCCTGGTCAGCGGGAACACCAACGCCCCGACCCTGATGATCGCTGAGCGTGCCGCTCATTGGATCCGGACCGCTGCAACTGCCTGAACAGGGGTGCGCTGGACCGCCCTTACCGCCCGGGTGACGGATCCTTTGGAGATTGGCAAAACCCGCGTATTTTCAATGCGATACGCATTCATCTTCGATTCGTTTGTGCAATCACGAAAAGCGGCGCTAGAATCGGTCACAGCAGTCGCGCACGGGCACCCATACGATGAACCAGAGCAACAGGCGCCGACCGATCCGTTCGGCGGCAACCGGGTTGTTGGGCATGTTGATGCCCATCGCCATGTCTTCCACTGCACAGACACCTGCCGCTGCGCCAGCCGGGTTCCCGGTCAACATCGAGGAATCGGCGCCGAGCGCCGCCCCGCATACCCAACCTGCCGCGTACCGCACCACGCCGGCCGGCCTGAAAGTGCAGCCGCCCGCGCAGGGCTTCAACGTGGCCTCGATCGAATCGATGGCGCAGCAGCTCACCTACGGCGAGCGCGTACCCGGCATGGCCGTTGCGATCGTCCAGGGGGGCCGCGTGCTCAGCGCGCGCGGCTACGGCGTCACCGACGTCAACAACCCGCAGCAGGTCGACGCGCACACCGTGTTCCGGCTGGCCTCGTTGTCCAAGGCTTTCGCCGGCACCATGGCCGGCCTGCTGGTCAACGACGGCACGCTGCGCTGGGACAGCAAGGTCACCGACTACGTGCCCGGCTTCCAGTTGAGCACGCCCGAAGCGACCGAGCGCCTGACCGTGGCCGATCTGCTCAGCCACCGCGTCGGCCTGCCCTACAACGCCTATGACCGCGACGTCGAAGCCAACGCCGAGTACTACACGCTCACCCACAAACTGGCGGCCACCTCGCTCAAGTGCCTGCCCGGCGACTGCTACGCCTACCAGAACGTGGCCTTCAGCCTGATTGGTGATGTGGTCTACGCCGCCTCCGGCAGCTTCTACGAACAGTCCGTCGAGCGCCGTCTGTTCAAGCCGCTGGGCATGGATGACGCCAGCCTCGGCCTGGCCGGCATCCAGGCCAGCTCGCGCTGGGCACGCCCGCATGTGCGCAGCCGCAATGGCTGGGTTGCGCTCACGCCCAAGCCCACCTACTACCGCCTCGCCCCGGCCGCCGGCGTCAACGCCAGTGCCAGCGACATGGCGCAATGGCTGCTGGCACACACCGGCCATCGCCCCGACGTCCTGCCCGCCCCGTTGCTGGCCACGCTGCATGCGAGTCTGATCAGCACCCCCGGTGAAATGCGGTCCGGCTGGCGCCGCGAGCGCCTGAACTCGGCCGGCTACGCGCTTGGCTGGCGCACCTTCGATTACGCCGGCCATGAAGTGATCTTCCACGCCGGTGCCGTCCAGGGCTATCGCGGCCTGGTCGCCCTGGTGCCCGAGCGCGACCTCGGCATTGCCATCATGTGGAACGGCGAAAGCAGCCTGCCCAGCGGCCTGCTGCCCACCGTACTGGACCAGGCGATGGGCCTGCCGACCCAGCGCTGGCTGGACGTGGACACCGACTTCGGCAGCGACAACCTGATGGCCGAGGACGCCGCCCCGCAAGGCAAGCGCAAGGGCGTCTCGTCGAACCGCGCGGTCGCATCACCGCGCTGATCCCGCCCGCACGTGGCATCGCAAAAGGCGGCCGGATGGCCGCCTTTTTTGTGGTTTTTGGTATCGCACATAAAAAAACTCCTTCCCCGCTGGGCTGCCAGGGAAGGAGTCTCAGGTACGGCTATCGGGAAAAACTCAGATCAGCGGTGCCGGGGTTGCCGGCAGTGCGACCGGCGCGGCCTTCTTCTTGCGAACGGCCGGCTTGCGCTTTGCGACCTTCTTCACTGCCTTCTTCGCGGATGCCTTCTTGGCCGGAGCCTTGCGGGCAGTCGCCTTCTTGGCGGTGGCCTTCTTGGCTACCTTGCGGGTGGCCTTTTTGGCGGTCTTTTTGGCGGTCTTCTTGGCAGCCTTCTTCGGAGCGGCCTTCTTGGCTACCTTGCGGGTCGCCTTCTTGGCCGTCTTCTTTACCGCCTTTTTCGCGGTCTTCTTGGCGGCTGCCTTCTTTGCAGTCTTCTTGACGGCCTTCTTCGCCGTCTTCTTCACTGCCTTCTTCGCGGTCTTCTTGGTGGCGGCCTTCTTTGCAGTCTTCTTCACTGCCTTCTTTGCCGTCTTTTTCACTGCTGCCTTGCGAACGGTCGCCTTCTTGGCCGCCTTCTTCACCGTCTTCTTGGCAGCCGCCTTCTTGGCTACCTTCTTCACGGCCTTCTTGGCAGTCGCCTTTTTAGCGACCTTCTTGGCTGCCTTTTTGGCGGCCGGCTTTTTCTTCGCAGCTTTCTTGGTTGCCATGGGATGGCTCCTCGTCAGTGATCTATGGAGTGGAAACGCCCAGGTAAAGCAAACCCGCCGTTGCTGCGTCGCGGGGACCGCCGTCGCGTCATGCGCGTCGTGACGGATACGGAGACACCTGCCACATGCGGCCAGGCAGATATCGGATCAGGAAGGGTCTTGCGGTTCGCTGAAGGAAGCGAAGCCATCTCCACCGTCATCGGACGCGAGGTGGATGTCCAGGTTGTGCTTCGCGACTTGATGTCGATTCTGCTCACTCTGTTCGCAGGCAAGGTCTGCTGAGGCGAAACCTAATCACGCTTTTTTTCACTGTCAACAACCCCGGCGAAAAATTTTCACACCGGCGCCCTGCGGCGCCCCCCTCTCCGAACCCGTCATCGAGCCGACGAGAGCGCCATGCCAACGCCACCGCGAACACCCCACGCAATCAAACGCTGACAACGCAGAAAAGAAAAACACTTAAAAGAAGCACTTTCGTGCAGCGACATCGCAACATCGCCGTGTACCACCCTGCAACGCCACGCGCGCATCGCATGCGATCACCCCCGCCACGGGACTCCCCGTGCGCACCTTAAACAGACCGCAAAACTTTTCACATCTGCCCGCGTTTTTTTCGACCCGATTCGCGTAACTGCGCAAACTTTTGACCGCTCGGCACCGACGCGTTCGTACCTGGCATTCGCCGTTGAGCATCGTCGCAGGTCCACCGGGAAGCCTGTTCGGCATGCCATCGGCGCGTCGGCGAAGACCAGATCACCGGCGCGCATCGGCACCGAACCGATCGTCATGAGCCGGCCGTCGCGACCACCGCCCATCGCCCGTGCACTGCAATCCTCACGCACTACTAACGCGATCGGCGCGTTCTCGACGCGCGGGCAAAAAAAAACGGCCGCACCGGGCGGCCGTTCTTCAGCGGAAACGACGATCAGTGATCTTCGTTTTCCAGCAGCTCGGCGTAGTCGTCCGGACCCAACAGGTCGTTGACTTCGTCCAGGCCAGCCACTTCGACGACATAGATCCAGCCGTCGCCGTAGGCGTCTTCGTTGATGGTTTCCGGCTTGTCGCTCAGGGCCGCATTGACCTCGACCACCGTGCCGGTGATCGGGCTGTACACGTCCGAAGCGGCCTTGACCGACTCGACCACGGCCGCCTGTTCGCCGGCCTTGACCTCCTGGCCAACCTCCGGCAGTTCAACATAGACCAGGTCGCCAAGCAGGCCTTGGGCGTGGTCGGAAATACCGACGGTGACGCGGCCGCTGCCTTCAACGCGTGCCCACTCGTGGGACTTGAGGAATTTGAGGTCGCCGGGGATCTCGCTCATGGGACTGCTCCGAGGAATATCAGGGGGGTCAAGAAACGGGGGTAGTGTAACCAACCGGCGCGGACACGAACGCGTCCGCACCGGATACATCACGGCATCAGCCGTCGATCAACACGCCAGGCTGGGCCTGGCCTTCGCGCACGAACGGGAACTTCACCACGCGCACCGGAATCTGCTTGCCGCGGATATCCACGCGAACGTCCCCCAGTTCGCCGCCAGGCACGCGGGCGAACGCGATGCCCTTGCCCAGGGTCGGCGAGAAGGTGCCGGACAGGATCTCGCCCTCGCCGCTGGCGGTGAGCACGACCTGCCCGTGACGCAGCACGCCCTTCTCATCCATGACCAGGCCGATCAGCTGGCGGGCGTTGCCGGCCGCCTTCTGCGCCTCGAGCACATCGCGCCCGATGAAGTCGCGGCCTTCGTCCAGTGCCACGGTCCACGCCAGGCCGGCTTCATAAGGCGTGATCTCCTCGTCCATGTCCTGGCCGTAGAGATTCATGCCGGCTTCCAGGCGCAGCGTATCGCGCGCACCCAGGCCGGCCGGGCGCACACCCGCAGCGCTCAGGGCATTCCAGAAGGCGACCACGGCGGTCTGCGGCAGCAGGATCTCGAAACCGTCTTCACCGGTGTAGCCGGTACGCGCCACGAACAGCGCGGTGCCGTCGGCGGTGGCGGTCTCCAGGGCGGCGAAGCGGCCCAGCTTTTCCAGCGCGGCGCGGTCGCTCTCGCCCAGCAGGCCGATCACGCGCTCGCGTGCGGTGGGGCCCTGCACGGCGATGATGGCCAGCTCTTCGCGCTCGAGGACCTCCACGTTGAAGGCGGCCGCCTGCTCGCGGATCCAGGCCAGGTCCTTTTCGCGGGTGGAGGCATTGACCACCATGCGGAAGAAATCGTCAGCCATGTAATAGACGATCAGGTCGTCGATCACGCCGCCGCGGGCATTGAGCATGCACGAGTAGAGGGCCTTGCCGGTGGCCTTGAGCTTGTCCACCGAGTTGGCCAGCAGCGTGCGCAGAAACGGCTTGACCTGCTCCCCGCGCAGATCCACCACGGTCATGTGGCTGACGTCGAACATGCCGGCATCGCTGCGCACCAGGTGGTGCTCGTCCAGCTGCGAACCGTAATGAATGGGCATGTCCCAGCCACCGAAGTCGACCATCTTGGCGCCGAGTGCGCGGTGGGTATCGTTGAGAAGCGTCTTCTGGGTCATGACCGGTTCCGGGGGAAATGAAGGCAAGCCATCATTATCCCAGAACCGTCTTCACAACGCCTGCGGCGGTGCGGGAAAACCGCGGATCAGGCCTGCTGCACCTTCAGCGTCATCCCTTCCACCGCCACCACGCGCACCGGGCTGCCGGCCGGCAGATCCGGCCCGGCGACCACCCAGAACGCATCGTCGATCTTGGCCCGGCCCTTGCCGGCCACGATGCCCTGGTCGAGCAGGACCACCCGCCCGATCAACTGCTCGGCGCGCCGGTTCAACAGCGGCTGATCACTCTGGCGATCGTGCGATCGCCCCCAGCGCCGGTAGCACTGGATGGAGACCACGCTGAGCACCACGAAGGCAACCACCTGCCACAGCAGCGGAATGTCGGCGAACACCGCGACCAGCACGAACACCGCCGCGGCGCCAATCCCGATCCACAACATGAAAGCGCCGGGCGCGAGCGCCTCGGCGGCGAACAGCACCAGTGCCAGCGCGCCCCAGGCCACCACTTCCCAGCGCATGTCAGCCCCCGATCCGCGGCGGGACGCCGCGCGTGGCTTTCTTCTCTTCCTGCTTGGCGAACGCCTCGCGCGCCAGTTCGGCCACGCCGGCGATCGAGCCGATCACGCCGCTGGCCTCCATCGGCATCAGCACCAGCTTCTGGTTCGGCGAGGTCGCCAGTTCCTTGAATGCTTCCACATACTTCTGCGCGATGAAGTAGTTGATCGCCTGCACGTCGCCCTGGGCGATCGCCTCGGAGACCATCGTGGTCGCCTTGGCCTCCGCCTCGGCCAGGCGCTCGCGCGCTTCGGCATCGCGGAAGGCGGCCTCCTTGCGGCCCTCGGCCTCCAGCACGGTGGCCTGCTTCTCGCCTTCGGCGCGCAGGATCTCGGACTGACGCGAGCCTTCGGCCTCCAGGATCTGCGCGCGCTTTTCGCGCTCGGCCTTCATCTGCCGCGCCATCGCATCGAGCAGATCGCGCGGTGGCTGGATGTCGCGGATCTCGATGCGGTTCACCTTCACGCCCCACGGGTTGGTGGCATGGTCGACCACGCTCAGCAGCTGGGCATTGATCACCTCACGCTGGCTGAGCGATTCATCCAGATCCATCGAGCCGATCACGGTGCGGATGTTGGTCTGCACCAGCGCGATCATCGCCACCTCCAGGTTGGCGACCTCGTAGGCCGCCTTGGCCGCATCGAGCACCTGGAAGAACACCACGCCATCCACGCGCACGGCGGCGTTGTCCTTGGTGATCACTTCCTGGCTCGGCACGTCCAGCACCTGCTCCATCATGTTCACCTTGCGGCCGACCCCGTACACGATCGGGATCAGGAAGTGCAGGCCGGGCGACATGGTGTGGGTGTAGCGGCCGAAGCGCTCCACGGTCCATTCGTAACCCTGCGGCACCATCCGCACCGCCTTGAAGAGGATGACAACGGCCACGAAGGCCAGCACCAGCGAGAACAGCATGGTCGGAAACATCAGGTCACTCCCTTTCCCCGGAATCGTAGGCCCGAGTATAGCCACGCCGTCTTCACGCCGGCGTCGGGGAGTGTCCTGGGTGCCCGTCAGGCAGGATCAGGCGGTGCGCGGGGCGAACATGATCACCATCATCCCGGCCAGGCACAGGCCGACGCCGAGCAGGTCCCAGCGGCTGGGACGGATGCCATCCACCAGCCACAGCCACATCAGTGCAGTGCCGATATAGACCCCGCCATAGGCGGCATAGACGCGGCCGCTGGCCGCCGGGTGCAGGGTCAGCAGCCAGGCGAACAAGGCCAGGCTGGCGGCCGCCGGCAACAGCAACCAGGCGCTGCCGTCCCTGCGCAGCCACAGCCAGGGCAGGTAGCACCCGACGATCTCGGCCACGGCGGTCAGCGCGAACAGCAGCAGCGTTTTCACGCTGCGGGTTCGCCGGCCTTGGCCTGCTGCCAGAGCGCTTCCTGTGCCTCCAGATCGAGCACGGCCATGGACTGTCCGGCCGCCTCGGCCTGGGCTTCCATCGCGCGGAAGCGCCGTTCGAATTTGTGGTTGGCCAGGCGCAGCGCGGCGCCCACATCCACCTTGGCGTGGCGGGCCAGATTGGCGCAGACGAACAGCAGATCGCCCAGCTCTTCCTGCAGGCGTGCGTGATTCTCCTCGACCGGGCCGCGCGCGAATTCCGCGGCGACTTCGTCCAGTTCCTCGCGTACCTTGTCCATCACCGGTGCAGGGCCCGGCCAGTCGAACCCTACCCGCGCCGCGCGTGCCTGCAGCTTCACCGCCCGCTGCCACTCCGGCAGGCCACGCGAGATCCCGGCCAGTGCCGAGGTATCGGTGTGGCCCTTTGCAGCACGCTCTGCGCGCTTGATCGCCTCCCAGTTGCTGTTGACGTCCTCGGCCCCGTCCACCTGGACCTGGGCGAACACGTGCGGATGGCGGCGCTCCATCTTGTCGCTGATCGCGCGGGCCACATCGGCAAACCCGAACGCCCCCTGCTCCTGCGCCATCTGCGCGTGGAAGACCACCTGCAGCAGCAGATCGCCGAGCTCATCCTTGAGGTCATCCAGATCGCCGCGGTCGATCGCATCGGCGACCTCGTAGGCTTCCTCGATGGTGTACGGCGCGATGCTGGCGAAGTCCTGCTGCAGGTCCCAGGGGCAGCCCTGCAGCGGGTCGCGCAGGCGCGCCATGATGCCCAGCAGGCGGTCCAGTTCGGGGGTGGCAGGCATCGTTGCTCCAGTCAGGTCAGGCGGGCAGCCACGCGCGCCACGGCAGGCGGGTATCGCCCAGCGCGATGAAGTCGCCGTTCAACAGGCTCTCGCGGCGGTTGTAGCGGAACGGCTTGCCGGTCTCGGCCGAGAGCACCGCGCCCCCGGCGGCGTGCAGTACGCACTGCCCGGCGGCGGTGTCCCATTCCGAGGTCGGGCCCAGCCGCGGGTAGACGTCCAACGTGCCTTCGGCCAGGCGGCAGAACTTCAGCGAGGAGCCCTGGGCGAGCACCTCGATATCGCCCATGCGGTCCAGCAGGGCCTGCGTCTGCTCGCTGCGATGCGAGCGGCTGGCGGCCACCCGCAGCGGCGCCGAGGCGGGCGTGCGGGTCCGCAGCACCGAATCGCGCATGCCGTCGCGGCGGTAGGCGAGTTCGCCGCGCATCGCATGCCAGATCTGGCCGGTGGCCGGGGCGAGCACCACGCCGAACGCCGGCGCGCCCTGGTAGATCAGCGCGATGTTGACGCTGAACTCGTCGTTGCGTTTGACGAATTCGCGGGTGCCATCCAGCGGGTCGACCAGCCAGTAAGCACCCCAGTGCTGGCGGATCTCCCATGGCACCTGCGCCGATTCCTCGGAGAGGATCGGCAGCTCCGGGGTCAGCTGCGCCAGCCCGCGCTCGATCACCTGGTTGGCGCCGAGATCGGCCGCCGTGACCGGGCTGTGGTCGGATTTGATCTCAACATCGAACGGCGTGGCATACACCGCCATGATGGCGGCGGCCGCGTCCTGGGCGATGGCGATGACGGTTTCGCGCAGATCCGTCGTGAGTTTGATCATTCCTTCCGTCCCAGCCACTCGCGGGCGATGAACAGTGCCGCCAGCGAGCGGCCTTCGGAGAAGTCCTCGCGCAGCATCAACTGGTCCAGATCGGCCAGCTTCCACGGCACGACCTCCAGTTCCTCCGGCTCATCACCGACCAGGCGCTCGGGGTACAGATCACGCGCCACCACCAGCCAGGACTGATGACTCATATAGGTGGGGGCC
This sequence comes from Stenotrophomonas sp. PS02301, assembly GCF_029959485.1. Taxonomy (NCBI): domain Bacteria; kingdom Pseudomonadati; phylum Pseudomonadota; class Gammaproteobacteria; order Lysobacterales; family Lysobacteraceae; genus Stenotrophomonas; species Stenotrophomonas sp. PS02301. The sequence continues at coordinate 9,044 of NZ_JASCOO010000026.1, read as the reverse complement.
AGGGTCATCGCGCGCAGCACGTCGACCCGGCGGGCACCGTAACCGGCCTCTTCCTTCAACTCGCGGTCGGGGGCCTGTTCGGGGGTTTCCCCGGCATCGATGCGGCCTTTCACCAGCCCCAACTCATAACGGTGCATGCCGGCGGCGTATTCACGCACCAGCAGCACGGTCTCGTCATCGAGCATCGGCACCACCACCACCGCACCGTGGCCGCGGGTTACCAGCCGCTCGAAGCGGCGGCGTTCGCCATTGGAAAACTCCAGATCCAGATGCTGGCGCTGGAACGGCCCGCTTTCCTCGTCCGTGATCTGGTGGATGATGGGCAGGCGACGGCTCATGCGAGCATCTCTAGAATGGGTACTGGTGAAAACGTGTTCATGAGCCCGAAATGCTAGCAGACCCAGCCCCCCTCACGCTGGCCGATCAGTGGCGGCAACGCGATCTGGCCGTGCTGTGGCACCCGTGCACGCAGATGCGCGAGCATCCCGACACCCTGCCCCTGCTGCCGATCGCCCGCGGCGAAGGCCCCTGGTTGATCGACCATGACGGCCACCGCTACCTGGATGCGGTGAGCAGTTGGTGGACCAATCTGTTCGGCCATGCGCAACCGCGCATCGGCGCGGCCATCGCCCAGCAGGCCACCCAGCTGGAACAGGTGATGCTGGCCGGCTTCAGTCACGCGCCGGCGGTACAGCTGGCCGAGCGCCTGCTGGCGATCGCGCCACGCCAGGCCGGGCGTGATCCGCTGGCCAAGGTGTTCTATGCCGACAACGGCTCGGCCGGGGTCGAGGTGGCGCTGAAGATGGCCTTCCACTACTTCCGCAACCGGGGCGAGAACCACCGCACCCGGTTCGTCGCGCTGGAGAACGGTTATCACGGCGAAACCCTGGGCGCGCTGTCCGTCGGCGATATTCCCCTGTATCGGCGTGTGTATGCCCCGCTGCTGACCGAGGCGCTGTTCGCGCCCTCGCCCGATGCCTACCTGGCCGAGCCGGGCCAGAGTGCCGCCCAGCGCGCGCACCAGGCGGCCGATGCGCTGGCCACGCTGTTCGACCAGCACCCGGGCGAGATCTGCGCGGTGATCCTGGAACCGCGCCTGCAGTGTGCGGGCGGCATGCGCATGTACGACCCGGTCTATCTGCAGCGTGCGCGCGCGCTGTGCGATGCCAATGGTGCCTTCCTGATCGCCGATGAGATCGCCACCGGCTTCGGCCGCACCGGCACGATGTTCGCCTGCGAGCAGGCCGGGGTAATGCCGGACCTGCTGTGTTTGTCCAAGGGCCTGACCGGTGGTTTCCTGCCGCTGTCGGCGGTGCTGGCGACGCAGGCGCTGTACGACGCCTTCCTGGATGATTCACGCGAGCGCGCCTTCCTGCATTCGCACAGCTACACCGGCAATCCGCTGGCCTGCGCCGCCGCGCTGGCGACCCTGGACATCTTCGCCGGCGAAGACGTTATCGCACGCAACCGCAGCACCGCCGAAGTGATGCGCACGCTCGCCGCGCCATTCGCCGACCACGCGCATGTCGCCGATGTGCGGCAGGCGGGGATGGTGGTGGCCTTCGAACTGACCCGCAACGGCGACAAGCGCACACCGTTCCCGGCCGAAGCCCGGATCGGGTTGCACGCTTATAAAGCCGCGCTCAAACGCGGGGTGGTGCTGCGCCCATTGGGCAATGTGCTGTATTGGATGCCGCCGTACTGTGTAGAGGATGAACACTTGGATCTGCTTGCCCTGACCACCCTCGCCGCCATCGACGAGGCCGTCGCATGCGCGTGACCCGCAGCCATATCGACCATCCGCTGGCGGTCGGCCAGGTGCTGTCACTGCCCGAGGACGCCGCCAACCATCTGGTCCGCGTGATGCGCCTGCGCGAAGGCGACGGCTGCGTGCTGTTCAATGGCGATGGCCAGGATTACAGCGCCACGCTGGGGGCAGTGGGCAAGCGCGATGCGCAGGTGCGTATCGAGAGTGCCATCGCGCTGGACAACGAGTCGCCCTTGCACATCACCCTGCTGCAGGGCATCGCCCGCGGGGAAAAGATGGACCTGATTCTGCAGAAGGCCACCGAACTCGGTGTACAGGCCTTCATGCCGGTCAACGCCGAACGCACCGAAGTAAAGCTGGATGCGGCGCGTGCCGGGAAGCGGCTGGCGCACTGGCACAGCGTAGTGGTCTCGGCCTGTGGCCAATCCGGCCGCGCCCGCGTGCCGAGCGTGGCCGCGCCGCGATCACTGCAGGACGCCGCCAACGCGGTTCCAGCCGGGGCACTGAAGTTGACTCTGGATCCACAGGGCGAGCATCGCTTGTCGACGCTCTCGGCCGCTCCGGGCGGCGTGGTGATCGCGATCGGCCCGGAAGGCGGCTGGTCGCCGCGCGACCGCCAGGCGCTGACGGCGGCAGGCTTCCAAGGCTTGCAGCTGGGCCCGCGGGTGCTGCGCACCGAGACCGCGGGCTTAGCCGCCATCGCCGCCGTGCAGGCGCGGCTGGGCGATCTGGGCTGAAAAATAACGGGGACGGAAAAATAACGGGGACGGGGGTAGTTAATCGTGCCGATTAACTACCCCCGTCCCCGTTATTGATTTACCCCGCGACCGGGAAGGATTCGTCCAGCGCCGCTTCCAGCGCGTCCAGGTCCGGCAGCAGCGCGCTCTGCTCGCCCAGCAGCACGCGCATGTGCACGCCCTGTGGCAGGGTTTCCTCGGAGGCATCGGCCAGCAGACCGTCGCGCGGCACCGCGATCAGCTGCGGGAAGGTCTGGGTCAGCAGGGCGAAGTAGGGACGGCGCGGATTGCCGCCCAGCGCCTTGAGCACCACGACCTTGTTGTTGGCCACGACCGGCTCGTCACCCTGCCCGGACAGCCGGGCGAAGGACAGCAGCGGCACGTCCCAGCCGTGCCAGGCGATCTGCCCGACCAGCCAGGCCGGCGCATCGGGAACGGTTTCGACCGGCACCTTGGACATCATTTCGGCCACGGTGGCGTTGGGCAGCAGCACGCGTTCGTGCCCGGCCTGGATCAGGACACCGCGGATTTCGTCGTTGCTGGCGTAGCTCATGGGTTTTCCTTCAAAGGTGCGTCGGCGCCACTCAGGCGTCCACGCCCCAGCGTTCGGCGATGGTGGCGGCCAGCTGCGGCGGTTCCCCGGCGTCCTGCCCGGCCGCAACGACGGCACTGGCCGCGGTCGGGTCATAGCAGCCTTCGCCGATCTGACCGGCCACCCAGGCACCGGCGGCGGCCAGGGCGAGCACGGCGTCCACCTGGGCGGCATCCGCACCGCTGAGCAGGACCACGCCGCTGTGCGCGGCCGGCAATGCCTCGATCTGGATGCCGGCGGTATCGGCGATGAACTGCAGACCGCCCTGGCGCATGGCGATGCCGATGTCGTCCGGCAGGATGTAGGCCTGGCCGGCTTCAACCGGCTGGGCGTCCTCGGCCAGCAGCACCGGCAGTGCGGACACCCGTGCCATCTGCTTGACCAGATTGCCGTAGCGGCCGCCGTCCAGGCGCATATGCACCAGGACGGCGGTGCTCAGCGATTCGGGCAGCGCGGCCAGCAGGCGGCGCAGCGCATCCGGCCCGCCGATGCCGGCCAGGACCAGCACCGCGCCCGCGCAGCCACCGGCGGAACCGGCCTCGGGTTCGAGCTCGACCAGCGACAGACGTTCAATGCCGAAGCGCTCGGGTGCGGGCGCCGTGTCGTTGATCGACGGGGGCGCAGCGACAACACCGTCATCCTCCACCAGCGACCAACGGCTGTGATCGCCGATGGATACGGCCGCGGCGGGCGGTGCCGAGGCCGGAATGGGCGGAATCGCCGGGGCGACCGGATCGGGTTCCAGCGGCTGCAGCGCGGCCAGTGCCTCTTCCAGCGACACCGGCTCGTGCAACTCCGCCGGCGCCTGGTACAGGCCATCGGCCGGCACCTCGGCGGCCGCATCCTCGGCTTCGCGCAGATGGAACTCCAGCGGTGCGTCGGCATGCAGCTGCGCCGGGGTGACCGGCAGGCCCGGTTCGGGCTGCAGTTGCTGGTCCTGTTCCGAACCCGGCGGCAGCACGTCCTGATGGCCGTGCAGCTTGGCCACCAGATGCCGTGCCCAGCGCTGCGCTTCCCAGCCATCGCGGCGTGCAGCCAGCTCGGCTTCGTCGAAGATCACGGTCAGTGACGGCGAACCCAACACCGGATCCAACCGCTCCAGGGCGTCTTCGATCGCCGGTTCCAGCGCGATCAGGACCGCACCGGGATCGGCATCACGCAGCGCCTGCAGGTCGAGCGTGTTGGGGTCGTCCTCCAGCACGAGGCGGGCGCCGGCATGGCCGAGTGCTTCGCGCAGGCGGTCGCGTGCCGGCCCGGAACGGGCCAGCAGGGCCACCGACAACAGGGGATGGGCATCACTCGCGTGCACGGGCGATCCCCAGCAGGTCATACACGTTGCGCATCAGATCCAGTTCCTGGTACGGCTTGCCCAGGTAGCGCTGGACACCGAGTTCAAAGGCACGTTGACGGTGCTTGTCGCCGCTGCGCGACGTGATCATCACGATCGGCACACCCTGGTAGCGCGGGTCGGCGCGCATGACGCTGGCCAGCTCGTAACCGTCCATGCGCGGCATTTCGATATCCAGCAGCATCAGGTCGGGCACCCGCTCATCCAGGCGCTCCAGTGCTTCGATACCGTCACGGGCGACCGTGACCTCGAAGTTGTGGCGCTCCAGGATGCGGCCGGTGACCTTGCGCATGGTCAGCGAATCGTCGACCACCATCACCAGCGGCACATCGCGATCACTGACCTTGGCTGCAGCGGTGATCGGCTTGTGCGGGTTGGCCAGGTAGCGGCGCACCAGCGGCGCCACGTCCAGGATCACCACCACGCGGCCATCGCCGGTGATCGTCGCACCGTAGATGCCCGGCACCGAGGCGATCTGCAGGCCGACCGGCTTGACCACGATTTCGCGGTTGCCCAGCACCTGGTCGATCGCCACGGCCACGCGCAGGTCGCCGGCGCGGACCAGCAGCAGCGGTACCTGGGCCTGGCCTTCGGCGCGGGCCTGGGCCTGGCCGATCAGCGTACCCAGATCGTGCAGGGCGAATTCTTCGCCACCGTAGTGGTACCCGCCGTTGGCGGTTTCAAAGCGCTCGCGCGAGATCCGGCCGATACCACTGACCGAGGCCACCGGCACTGCAAAGGTGGTCTCGCCGATCTGCACGAACACCGCCTGGGTGACCGCCAGCGTCTGCGGCAGGCGCAGGGTGAAGGTAACGCCCTGGCCGCTGACCGAGTGGATGTCCACCGAACCACCCAGCTGGCGCACTTCGTTGTGCACCACGTCCATGCCCACGCCACGGCCGGCCAGCTGGCTGACCTGGTCGGCGGTGCTGAAGCCGGGCGAGAAGATCATCGCATCCAGTTCGGCATCGCCGAGCACGGCATCGGCGGCGATCAGGCCCCGCTGTTCGGCGCGGCGACGGATCGCCTCACGGTCCAGCCCGGCGCCATCGTCGGCCACTTCCAGCACGATTTCCGAGCCTTCGCGGCGCAGGCGGATGGCGATTTCGCCCTCGTCCGGCTTGCCCGCGGCACGGCGCTGTTCCGGGGTTTCCAGGCCATGCGCCACCGAGTTGCGCAGCATGTGTTCCAGCGGCGCGACCATGCGATCGAGCACGTTGCGATCCAGTTCGCCGTGGGTCCCTTCGAGGGTGACGTGAACCTGCTTGCCGGTGTCCTGGCCCGCCTGGCGCACGACCCGGCGCAGGCGCGGCACGAGACCATCGAACGGCACCATGCGCGCGCGCATCAGGCCGTCCTGCAGCTCCGAACTGACGCGCGACTGCTGTTGCAGCAGCACGTCGTACTGGCGCGAGAGATCATCGAGCACGCCTTGCAGACCGCCCAGATCGGCCGCCGATTCATTCAGCGCGCGGCTGAGCTGCTGCAGCGTGGAGAAGCGGTCCAGTTCCAGCGGGTCGAACGTGTGATCGGCCTGGTCCTGCTCACGCTGATAGCGCGCCACGATCTGTGCTTCGGTTTCCAGATCAAGGCGGCGCAGCTGATCGCGCAGACGGGCATTGGTGCGGTCCAGTTCGCCCATGGCGCCGCGGAAGGCACCGAGCTGCTGTTCCAGACGCGAACGGTAGATCGCCACTTCACCGGCGTGGTTGACCAGCCGGTCGAGCAGATCGGCGCGCACGCGCACCTGTTCCTGCTGCGGCCGCGGCAGACCATCTTCCTCGCTGACGGTTTCCAGCGGCACCGGTGCCGACAGCGGCGCCGCCACGAGCGCGGCGATGGCGGCCTCCACCTTGGCATCGCCGGACGGCAGCGTGTCATGGGCGGTCTCGAGCGGCTCGGGCTCGGCGCGGCCCTGGGTACGCTGCTCGAACGCGGCGATCAGGTCATCCGGCATCGCCACGGTGCGGTGCTGGCCGGTGCGGGTCAGCAACTGGTGCAGGCGATCGAACCCGCGCTCCAGCAGGTGCACGTCGCTGCGGTCGATATCGGTGCGGTTGGCCGCGACGGCCTCCAGCAGCGATTCAATGCCGTGGCCAAGATCGCCGATCGGGTTGATCCCGGCCATGCGCGCGCCACCCTTGAGGGTATGCAGGTCGCGCTGCAGGCCGGCGATCACGTCGCGGTCCTGGGGCGCGGCGCGCAGCTCGCTGATCAGGCCATCGCAGTGGTCGAGCAGGTCCTTGCCCTCTTCCACGAAGATATCGACCAGCTCCTGGTCGAGCTGGGTGAAATCGAGCGCATCGCCCGGCGCGAGGTCGTCACTGTCGGTGGACTCCACCTGGCGGGCGTCGTCGGCTTCCGGGGCGTTCGTGAAGGTTGCAGCGGGTGCGTCCTCCAGTTCGAAGAAGCGCGCCGGGGAGGCAGCGTCGGCGGAGGCATCGGGCGCCGTGGTCTCGATCGCCTCGGCGAACGCATCGGCTTCGCCGGCGTTCTCAGCCGTGGCGTCCAGACCGAGCACGCCGGTATCGGAGGCATCCGGCGCATCGACGACGGTCAAACCGTCATCCACCGCCTGCTGGGCGTCCACCACCTCGCCGAAGGCCGGCGGCGGCGGCAGGACCTCATCCAGCGCATGGGCGTCTTCGTCGCTGTCCGGATCGGTATCGCTCCAGCTGTCGTTGGCCGCGTCATCGACCGCGACCGCGTAGGCGCTGCCCTGCTCATCGTCATGGGCATGGGCATCGACATCAGCGGCGGCCGGACCGTCGGTGGTCGCCTCTGCCGAGTCGGAGCGGCTGTCGGTCGCCGTGTCTGCCACGCCTTCGGCCTCGGCCCTGGTGCTGGTGCTGGTGTCGGTGTCCGAGTTGGCGTCGGTTTCAGCGCCGACGTCGACCGGACGTTCCGGCGTGACCGGCTCGGCGAGATGATCGAAGTAGCGCGAGAGATCCTCGGCCGAGGTCAGCTCGACCGCTTCCAGGCCCGCATGCACAGACGCCAGATCCGCGTCCTCGGCTGCGACATCCGGCGAAGGCGGCGCATCTGCTGCGCGCGCGGTGTCCGGCAGCGCGGCATCGAAGTAGGCGGACAGGTCGTCCGTGCCGGTCAGCTCCATGGCGATGAGGGCATCGTCGTCGGCCTCAGCGGCCGCGCGACCGGGCTCGATCACGCTCAGGCCATCGGCATCGATCTCGGCCTGCTGCTCGCCGGTAGCCGTGGTGTCGTCGGCGGTCGCGAGCAGCGGCACGGCGTCGTCCTGCACGTCATCACCGGTCGCGGCGAACGCATCACCCTGCGCATCGGAGACCGGGGCGAACGGCCCTGCCTCGGCATGCGCATCTGCTGCTTCGACGACTTCGTATGCCTCAACGGGTTCAACGGCTTCAACGGCTTCAACGGCTTCAACGGTATCCGCGCCTGCAGCCAGGACCTCGACCGCAGCCACGTCGATGGCAGCCACGTCCACGGCATCTGCGGCCGTCGCTTCGGTTACCGCTTCCGCTTCCGCTTCCGCATCCGCTTCAGTCGCCTCGACGGACGCTTCGTCGTCCACCAGGTCAAGATCGTCCTCGACCAGTGCCGGCCAGCGCGCCTCGGGCAACGTATCGGCCAGGGCGACCAGGCGGGCCGCCAACGCGTTCTGCACGGGCACCCGCGGCGCCTCGTCCTGCAGTGCCGCCATGGTGGTGGTGATCGCGACGCTGGTCTCGGCGAGCGCGTCGATGCCCGCCGCGCTGGGCAGTGCATCGGCAGCCAGGGAGCGCTTGATATAGCTTTCCGCCGCACCGGTGACCGCCGTGATCTCCGGCACGTCGGTCATGGCGAAGGCGCCGTTCATGGTGTGCACGGCGCGCAGCAGCCCGTCGGTCACTGGCTGGGGTGCATCGGCGGCGACATCCAGCCACGCCTGCAGCGTCGCCTGATGGATCTCAACCTCGGCTTCCAGGATCTCGCGCAGCACGCTGTCGATGTTGGCCGGCGTGCTCTCGATCACCGGCGCAGCGTCAGGCGTCCCACTGTCCACGGCCGTTGCCACGGCGGCTGCAGCGGCACGCTGCAGGGGCACATGGAAGGTCTCCTCACCGGCGGCCACGCGATCGGCGATGGCCTGCATGGCCTGCAGATCGGCGGTGACACGGCTGCCATCGCGCAGCGCGGCATTGAGCTGCGGCAGCACCTCGTAGGCCTGGCCGACCAGGGCGACCACCGCCGGCGAGGCCGGGCGGCTGCCATCGAGCACGCGGTTGAGCATGCCCTCGATCTTCCAGCTGAACTCGCCCAGGGTGCGCGCACCGACCAGCCGGCCACTGCCTTTGAGCGTATGGAACACGCGGCGGATCGGGCGCAGGCGGTCCAGGTTGTCCGGCGCGATGCGCCAGGCCGGGAGCAGGTTGCCCAGGTTCACCAGTTCTTCGTCGAACTCTTCGATGAAGACCTCGCGGATGTCCTGGTCGATGTTCTCGCCATCGTCCTCGAAGCCGGCCTCGATGCTGGTGTCGTCGGCGGGCACGGCCACTGCCGGGCTCGCCGCTGCAGAGGTGGGCCGCCCCCGCCCCCGGGCCGCGCCCGGCGCGGGGGGCGGCGCCGGGGGCGTTTATA
>NZ_JASCOO010000025.1:0-46235 GCF_029959485.1 Stenotrophomonas sp. PS02301 | reverse complement strand
AAACCCGGGACCCCAATCGTGTGTGTTTTAAAACCGCGGGGCCCGCAGGGGGTTGGGGGGGGGGCCCGCTGGCTTGCTAACAATGCATCTCTAGTCATCAGGAATGCATGCGATGTCCGCGGTAGGCAAACGTTCGTTGTGGCGCGATCTCTCCCTGCCTGCGGTGATGGCGGGCTTCATTACGGTGTTGGTGGGCTTCGCCAGTTCGGCGGTGATCGTGTTCCAGGCCGCACGCGCGGTTGGCGCCGACCAGGCGCAGATCGCCTCGTGGATGTGGGCGTTGGGCCTTGGCATGGGCGTGACCTGTATTGGTCTGTCACTGCGCTATCGGATGCCGGTCGTCACTGCATGGTCCACGCCGGGTGCGGCAATGCTCGTGGTGGGTGCGGGCGCGGTCGGCTACAGCGATGCGATCGGTGCGTTCGTCCTTGCCGCGGTGCTCGGAATGCTCGCCGGCTTCTCGGGGATCTTCGCGAAGTTGATGAAGCGTGTGCCGATGGCGCTGGCCGCGGGCATGCTTGCTGGCGTACTGCTGCGCTTCGGTCTGGATGTGTTCGTCTCGATGGGCACCCAGCTGGGCATGGCATTGGTGATGTTCGCCACCTGGCTGATCGGGCGACGGCTGTTCCCGCGCTATGCGGTGATCGCCACGCTGCTTGTCGGTGTCATGGTGGCGGCCGGTCAGGGGCTGCTTCATATGCAGGACGTGCGGCTGGAGCTGGCCACGCCGGTGTTCACCTGGCCAACGCTGTCGTGGTCGGCGGTGTTCGGCATCGCTCTGCCCCTGTTCGTGGTGACCATGGCCTCGCAGAACATCCCGGGCGTGGCGGTGATCCGCGCCTCCGGCTACGACACGCCGGTATCGCCGGTGATCGGCTGGATCGGGGTGGTCAATACGCTGCTCGCCCCCTTCGGCGCCTTTGGGCTCAATCTGGCCGCAATCACGGCGGCGATCTGCATGGGGCGCGAAGCACACGAGGATCCTGCGCGGCGTTACACCGCAGCCGTGGCCGCGGGCGCCTTCTATATCGTGGTCGGGCTGTTCGGGGCGACGGTGGCGGCCGTGTTCGCCGCCTTCCCCAAGGAACTGGTGGCCTGCGTGGCCGGGATCGCGCTGTTCGGCACCATCGCCAACAGCCTGGCGATGGCCCTGCGTGAGGAGGCCGATCGCGAGGCGGCCCTGGTGACCTTCCTGGTCACCGCCTCGGGCCTGTCGCTGGCCGGGATCGGCTCGGCTTTCTGGGGGCTGGTGGCCGGCGGCATCTGCCTGGTGGCGTTGCGACCGCGCCCGGTCGCCCACTGACGGGTCACGCGCCTTCAACTACCCGCAGCACGACGAACAGCGCCAGGCCCACACCCAGCGCGAGCCGGCTGGTCCCCCCGCGGCGCACCAGTTCCGCGTTGATCCGCTCCGGCTGCCCGGTAAAACGGGCCTGCGCCCGCGCCACCATGCGGCGGCAATGCCAGCGGTACAGCGCATTGCCGAAGATGCCCAGCGAGAGCTGCACACCCAGCGATAACACGACGCCGCCCACCGCCAGGTCCAGCAGGACCATCGCCATGCCAATGGCGAAATCGGCGATCAGCACCGCCAATGCCACCAGGTACATGCGCCGGTACATGAGCCAGTGGAAGCCAAACAGGACGGCCGGCCAGTGCCACGGGCGCGGCCAGCGGCCACCGGCGTCATCCAGATGCCAGCGACGGGCATACAACGCGAAGTTGTCGCCCACCGCCTTCGCCAGCAGCGGATGGCGGTCATGCACCGCCACGGCCGCATCGATCTGGGCGTCGATCATGGCCTCGTGCATGGCGGTGCTGGGCGCGCGATAAGGATTCCCGGCACTCTCGTCGATCCGGGCCGGGGGCGGAACCGTACTCATAGCGGGCGAACCGCCAGCGTCTGCTGCAACACGTACTGCGCACCCGGCGCCAGGGTCACCACATCCGGGCCGGCATTGGCCGCCTCCAGGCACACATAGTTGCGCCAGCCGGCCCCGACATCGGCCATCTTGCTGGCGCCCGCCTCGCCCGGGTTCCACGCGACCAGCGAGCGGCTGCCGCTCGTGGTGATCTCGATGCGGCGCTTCAGGCCCGGGTCCTTGAGCAGATAGCGGCCACCGGCCTGGGTATAGATGCGGTCGCTGCGGCCGGGATCGCGCGGGTCGCGCAGGCTCCAGTCGCCCTGCTGCTGGCGCGGGGTCGCGTAGTTCTCGAACTTGTCCAGGTAGGACAGGCCATCCAGGCCTTCCACGCTGACCTGCATCGCATCGCTGACATGGAAGTAGTTGTGCAGGGCCTGGGTGAAGGCGACCGGCTGGCGGCCGGTGTTCTCAGTGATCAGGCGCTGTTCCAGGGTGCGGCCGATCCGCAGTTCCATGCGCAGGCGCAGATCCAGGTTCTCCAGCACCGGCGGGGCCAGGGTCAGCACCATGGTCCCATCGGCCTCGCGACGGGCCTGCTGCAGGGTCCATGGCACGTTGCGGACGAAGCCATGCGAAGGGACGTCACTGCCCTGCCCCTGGCGGCCGAAATACGGCCAGCACACGGGGCTGCCGCCACGGATCGGGGTCGGCAGCGGCTGGGCGCTCGGCGAGAGCCACATCACGTCCTGCCCGCCCTTGGGCACATAGGACAGCAGCTGGCCACCGAACACGCTGATCGCAGCGGTGGCGAACGGGGTCTCGACCCTCCACGCGGGGAAGCCCTGGATGTCGGCCAGGCTGAGTCCGGGCACCTTGGGCAGGGCAGCGCGCGGCGCGGCCGGCGACTGGACGTATTGGGCATGGTTGGGCGGCAGGGTGAACACGGTGGATGCGGGCATGGTCGGTGTGGAAGAAGGAGGAGCACCGCGCAGGGCGGTGAGGATGCGCTGGCCGGCACGGCCATCGGCGGGGGCCCAGCCCAGGCGCTGCTGCTCGGCCTGGATGGCGCGGCGGGTGGCGGTACCGATCATGCCGTCCGCCGTACCGATGTCGTGGCCGCGGGCCAGCAACAGGGTCTGCAGCTCTCGGCGTTCGGTACGGCCGATGCCAGGATCATCGGTTGGCCAGGCGGCGACGATACCCGGGCCACCCCGCAGGCGATCGGCCAGGGTGGCGATCGCCAGGGCATAGCTCTCGGCGGCGTTGTAGGCGTAGATCGCGTCGTAGTTGCGGAACACCAGCCACGCCGGGCCCTTGGCACCGGTCGGGAGCAGCAATGCGGCAGTGCTGTCGGCGGGCAGCCCGGCCGGCGCCAGCGTTCCGCCGGCAACCGGCACGATGCCCAGCGCGCGCCAGTCGGCCAATGGCTTGCGCTGGGTGCGGCCGGCTTGGGCGGTGTTGAAGCCGGCCGGGATCTTCACCTCGATGCCCCACGGCTGCCCGGTGCGCCAGCCGGCCTTCTTCAGATAGTTGGCGGTGGAGGCCAGCGCATCGGGAATGGAGGCGACCAGATCGCGACGACCATCACCGTCACCATCCACCGCGATACGCGCATAGGTAGACGGCATGAACTGGGTGTGGCCGAAGGCGCCGGCCCACGAGCCGGTCAGGCCCTCGGCGCGCAGGTCGCCGGCATCGATCAGCTTGATCAGGGCCAGCAGTTCACCGCGGAAAAAGGGCTGGCGGCGGCCTTCGCAGGAGAGCGTGGCCAGCGACTGCAGCAGCGGGCGCTTGCCGAACACGCGCCCGTAATCGCTCTCTACGCCCCAGACCGCGACGATGGCGGCCGGATCGACGCCGTACTCGGCCGAAACACGGGCCAGCAGATCACGGTGCTCGATCAGACGGGCGCGCCCGTCATCGACGCGCTGGGTATCCACCAGCGCGGCCAGGTAGTCCCACAACGGGGTGGTGAACTCCGGCTGCGCATCCAGCAGCGGCAGCACGCTGGGATCGGGGGTCAGCCCGGCGGTGAGCACGTCGAAACGCTCAGCCGGGATGCCCTGCTTGCCGGCCTGGGCCTTGAGGGTGACCAGGCACGTGGAGAAGGCGTCCGGCGCGGCGACCGCGAGCGAGGGTACGCCGAGCCACAGCCCGGACAACAACAGGGGCGACCATCGCATTGGCGGAATCCTTGCAGCCAGTGGACCTGCATCATAGCGGCAATGCCGCGCAGGTCAGGCCGGCTGCAGCAGGCGCAGGCCGAAGGCGGGATCGGTCGCGTTCCAGTGCGCCGTCACCTGCAGCCCGGCATCCGCGGCCATCCGGGCGAACACCGCATCGGTGTATTTGTGGCTGTACTCCACGGTCATCGCTTCGCCTTCGGCGAAATCGAAGCTCTGCCCATCCAGCTGCACGCGCTGGTCGCGCTGGCTGATCAGCTCGGTTTCGATGCGCAGGCGCGGCACGCTGTAGCGGGCGCGGTGGCGGAAGCCCTCCAGATCGAAATCGCTGCCGATGTCGCGGTTGAGCCGGCGCAGCAGATTGAGGGTGAACTCGGCGGTGACCCCGGCGGCATCGTTGTACGCCGCTTCGATCAGCGCCGCGTCCTTGTGCAGGTCGATGCCGATCAGGGCCATGCCATCCGGGCCCATGGTCTGGCGCATCGCCTTCAACAGTGCGATGGCGTCGTCATGGGCGAAGTTGCCCAGGGTCGAGCCGGGGAAGAACACCAGGTGGCGGGCCGGATCGCGCTGCGGCGATGGCAACTGCACCGGCTGGGTGAAATCCGCGCAGACCGGCAGCATTTCGATCTCTGGCAGCGAGGGCGCGAGCCGGGTGATGCTGTCCAGCAACGCAGCGCGGGAGATTTCGATCGGGGTGTAGGCGACCGGGTCCCGCAGCGCATGCAGCAGCAGTTCGGTCTTGCGCCCGCTGCCACTGCCGAGCTCGACCACATGCAAGCGTGGGCCGACCACCTTGGCAATGTCACGCGCGCAGTCCTGCAGCAGCTGCAGCTCGGTGCGGGTCGGGTAGTACTCCGGCTGCTGGGTGATCTGCTCGAACAGCGCCGAGCCCTGCGCATCGTAGAAGTACTTGGAGGGCAGCTGCCGCGGTGTGGAGGACAGGCCACGCAGGATGTCGGCGGTGATCTGGTCCCTATCCGGCTGCAGATCGGTCAGCGCTTGGAGTGCATCACGGACCGAACTCATGCGGCGTCCCGGGCCAGGCGCAGGCCGGCGAACTGCCACCGGGCCGACGGCGCGAAGAAATTGCGGTAGCTGGCGCGCAGGTGATCTGCCGGGGTGGCGCAGCTGCCCCCGCGCAGCACCCACTGCCCGCACATGAATTTGCCGTTGTACTCGCCGAGGTTGCCCGGGAAGGTGCGGAAGCCTGGATACGGCCCATAGGCGCTGCTGGTCCATTCCCAGACATCGCCGAACAGCTGGACGATGTCGCCCTCCTCCTCCGCGCCGCCCGGGTGCAGCGCATCGGCGTCGGCAAAGCGACCACGCAGGGCGCGGCCGGCCGTCGCCGCTTCCCACTCGAACTCCGTGGGCAGGCGGGCGTCGCACCAACGCGCGTAGGCGTCGGCTTCGAAATAGCTGAGATGACAGACCGGTGCGTGGGGGTCGAGCGCACGCCAGCCGCCGAGGGTGAACTCGCGCGCCAGCGCGTCATCCCAGTACAGCGGGTGCTGCCACTGCTGTTCCTGGCACAGCGTCCAGCCTTCGCTCATCCACCAGCGCGGCTCGCGGTAACCACCGGCCTGCACGAACTGGCGGTACTCCTCATTGCTGACCGGGCGGTTGGCCAGCGCATGCGCGGGCACCAAGGCGCGGTGGACCGGCGATTCGTTGTCATAGGCGAACGTGGGGCGGGTGGGCCAGACCGGCGCGCCGATCTCCACGATCTGTTCGGGACTGCTGAGCCACCGCAGCGGCAGCGCACGGGCCGGCGCCGCGACAAGATCCGCGCGATAGGCCGGCTGCAGCGGGTTGGACCAGAACGCGTGCTTGATATCGGTCAGCAGCAGTTCCTGGTGCTGCTGCTCATGGTGCAGGCCGAGCAGAAGCTGATGCTGGGCCTGCTCGCTCAGATTGCCGGCCTGCAGTGCGGCGAGCACGCGCTGATCGATCTCCGCGCGGAAGTGCAGCACCTCGTCCAGCGTCGGGCGCGAGAGCAGGCCGCGCTGTGGGCGTGCATGGGCCGGGCCAATGCTCTGGTAGTAGCTGTTGAACAGGTAGTGCCAGTCCGCATCGATCGGCGCGTAGCCGGGGCGGGTCGCCAGCACGAAGCGCTCGAAGAACCACGTGGTATGGGCCAGGTGCCATTTCGCCGGGCTGGCGTCGGGCATGCTCTGGACCATGGCATCTTCGGCACTGAGCGGTGCGGCCAGCGCGAGCGTGCGTGCACGCACGCTGGCGTAGCGGACGGCCAGCGGCGATGGCGGGGCGGCAGTGTGCGGTAGTGCGGCAGCGACGGCGGTATTCATTGCGGTGAGGATCGACCAGCCGGGGTGAGTGCCACGTCATGGCACCGCATCGATCCGGTGACATTGCTCAAGTTGAATACGCGCAGGCCGCTACCGGGGAAGACCCATCGCCTGTGTAGTCCGGTTTGCACGCTGCAGCCACGGCGCGCCGGCCACCACGTGGACCCCTTCTTGCGGACGCATCTGCTACGCCAGCCCAGTCACTATCTGTTCGTGCTGCCTGCAGTACTGGTGGCGCTGGGATTGTGGGCCGCCACCCCCGCGGCGGAAGCCGGCAGTTCGGTGCATCGCCTGCTGCCGATGGTGCTGGCCTGCCTGGGTGTCGGCCTGGCGCTGATCTACAACCGCGTCCGGGCGCTGTGCCTGATGCTGGCCATCGCCTCGGCGTTCGCCCTGCTGCATGGTGTGGTCGGCACGTTCCTGCGCGATGGCGTTGTTTCGGCGCTGACCCCGCTGATCTTCCACGCGGTGTCGTGGTGGCTGCCACTGCTGTTCCTGCTGCATGGGCTGTGGCCCGAACGCGGACGGCTGCGCCAGGACCTGTTGCTGCGCGGCGTGGTCAGCGGGACGGCCCTCGGCATTTTCCTGCTGATGGCCGCACAAGGCCCGGTCGGCATGCATGCCTTGTTGTCGGACCGCCACCTGCCGTGGCTGCCGAGTGGCTGGAATGCGCTGGCCCAGCTGCCTGCGCTGTTGTTCGCGGTGACGACGGTCGCGCTGGCGGTACAGGCCTGGCGCCAGCCCCGGCCGCTGCACACCGCCCTGCTGATCGCCCTGCTCTGCCTGTGGTGGATGCTGCCACGGGTGTTCGTCTCGCCGGCCCTGCTGCCCGCCGTCAGCTGCATGGCGCTGTTGCTGGTCATCTCGGCGATGCTGCAGGAAGCCTTCCACATGGCCTTCCGCGATGAACTCACCGGGTTGCCCGGCCGCCGCGCGTTCAATGAATGCCTGCAGCGGGTCGGGGCCACCTACACCATCGCCATGGTGGACGTGGATCACTTCAAGCGCTTCAACGATACCCACGGCCACGATGCCGGCGATGACGTGCTCAAGCTGGTGGCCGCGCGCCTGTCCGAGATCGGGGGCGGTGGCCGCGCATTCCGCTACGGCGGCGAAGAGTTCGCGCTGGTGTTCCTGGATCGCCCTGCCCCGGCCTGCGTGGCGTCGGTGGAGGAAATCCGCGCCAGGATCGAAGGCGTCCGCATGCATCTGCGTGACCGGGCCGCGCGCAGCCGCGACGATGCGGTGGGGCAGCTGCAGCGTGGACGCGGTGGCAGTGGCGAGGTGGTGCAGGTGACGGTGAGCATCGGCGTGGCCGACAGCCGGGTCGCCGACAGCCCGCAGGCAGTGCTCAAGGCCGCCGACCAGGCCCTGTATGCAGCCAAGGACGCCGGCCGCAACTGTGTGCGTGCGCTTGGGCAGCAGGGCACCGTGCCGGTGCGCGCCACCGCGCTGGCTCAGGGCAACGCGTCGAGATAGAACCAGCGGCCGTCTTCGCGGACGAAGCGGCTGTGTTCGAGCATTTTCACCGCACTGCCGCCGCCGACCTTGTAGCGCGCGGTGAAGCGGACCTGGGCGTGGTCGGCATCTGAGCGGGTATGTGCGTGGATCGTCAGCCCCAGCCACTGGGTGCGCTGGCCGGGTGCTTCGTCCAGCGACAGCTCGGCCGGGCGCGTGGACGGGTGCCAGCTGGCCAGCAGGTACGCGGCCAGGTGGCGCACGTAGGCGCTGTAGCGCGAGCGCATCAGCGCTTCGGCATCCGGCGCGGGTGTGCCGGCGTGGTAGAGGCCGCAGCAGGCGGTGTAGGCCAGTGGGTGGCCGCAGGGACAGGGATCGGAGAGGGCGGTGGTCATGGGGGTATTGTCGCGCGATGACCGGGCGTATGCTGGCGCGCCTTCTGCCGCGATGTGCCGCCGTGCTTGAGCTGGTTCCCCCTGAACTGTTGTGGTTGGTGGCGATCGCCTTCATCGCCGGCCTGGTGGATGCCGCCGTCGGCGGCGGTGGGCTGGTGCAGTTGCCCGGGTTGTTCACGGTCCTGCCGCAGCACACGCCGGCGATGCTGTTCGGCACCAACAAGTTCAGCTCGATGTTCGGCACGGCCGCCGCCGCGTTCCGCTACGCGCGCAATGTGCGCTTCCCGTGGCGGCCGGTATTGTTCGCGGCCGGCACGGCCTTCGTGTTCTCCTTCGCCGGGGCCACGGCGGTCAGCCTGCTGCCCAAGGATGCGGTGCGCCCGCTGGTGCTCGTGCTGCTGGTGGCGATGCTCGGCTACACGCTGTGGAAGAAGGACTTCGGTGCCCTGCACCGCCCGCGCGAGATCGGCCGCAAGGAGCTGGTCACCGCGTTGGCGATCGGTGCGGTGATCGGGTTCTATGACGGCTTCTTCGGGCCCGGCACCGGCAGCTTCCTGATCTTCCTGTTCGTGCGCTTCTTCGGGTTGGACTTCCTGCGGGCGTCTGCCGCCTCCAAGGTGGTGAACCTGGCGACCAACGTGGCGGCGATCTCCTTCTTCGTGCCGACCGGCAACATCCTGTGGCTGTTCGCGCTGCCGATGGCCGCGGCCAACATCATCGGCTCGGTGGTCGGCACGCGGATGGCGCTGCGCGGTGGCACGCCCTTCATCCGCAAGCTGTTCGTCGGCCTGGTGGTGGTGCTGATCGCCCGGATGGGCTGGGATACCTTCGGCGGTTAGCCGGACGGGCCAGCCCTGGGGCTGACCCGTTGGTTGCTCAGCGCCTGGGCTTGGCCGGCTTCTTTGCGGCCGCCTTGGGTACGGCCTTGGTGGCCGTCTTCTTTGCCGCTTTCTTCGCCGGTACCTGGGGCGCAGCCTTCTTCGCGCGGGATGCCGGCACGGCTGCCGGTGCGTCCACGCCCTCGACCTCGGCCTCGACGTGGGCGTCCTCGTCGACCGAGGCAGCCATCACCTCGTTGGCCATCACCTCGGGGGCATCCACCACGGCAGGCGCGGCGATCACGGCCGGTGCCGGTGCCGGTGCCGCCGTCGTCTCGCCGGCGCGGGCACGCTCGGGCAGCTTCAGGCGCTTGCCTTCGTCGTCGTACTCGATCAGCAGCACGCCGGAGTCGTGGCGACCGCTGATCTCCACGAAGCAGGCACCGCCGATGAACGGCTCCAGCGTCATCACCGACTTCAGCGGGGTGGCCACGACCATCTGGAACCCGAAGTTGTCGAAGATGTTCATCGCCAGCGCGGTGAATTCGTTGTCGGCCTTGTCGAAGGCTTCATCCAGCACCACCGCCGCGTAGCTGGGCAGCTGGCCGTCGGCGCCACCGAGCTGGTAGCGCAGCGCGGCCGCCAGGCAGGTGGTGGCCAGCTTCTGGCGCTGGCCGCCGGACTTGCCCGCACCGCTGCGGTAGATCTCCACCTGTTGGCGGGTGGCGGCGTCGAGCTCGACGCCGACGAATTCCACATGCAGGCGCACGTCCAGCACCAGCTCGCGCCAGCGCTTGTCCTCGCCTTCCTGCGAGCCGAGCTTGGCGACCAGCTCACGCAGGACCGCGAACTGTGCTTCGGCCAGTTCGCGCTGGTCGGTCTGCTGTTGGGACAGCACGTCGCGCAGGCGCTGGTGGAACTCCAGCACTTCAGGCAGGCGGCGATCGGTGAGTTCGATGGTCAGCAGGGTGCCGCGGTTGAACGGCACCTGCTCCAGCGAGGCATTGACCTCGTCCAGGCGCTGGGCGATCGACTTGCGCGCCTCGGCCGTGTGCCGCTGCAGGGCCAGCAGGTTGTTCTTGCTCTGGCTCTGCAGCAGATCGAAGAAGCGTGCCTCGTGCTGCGGCAGGCCATCGTTCTCCAGCCGTTGCAGGCGGGCCAGGAAATCCTCGGCACTGGACAGGCTGACGGTGAAGTCGCCGCTGTCTTCGGGCCAGGCCTGGCAGTAGCGGCGGAAGCAGCCGAGCAGCAGGTTCTCCAGGCGGTTGTGTTCTGCCTGGGAACCGCCGAGCTGTTCGTTGAGCGTGTTGCTGATCTGCCGGAAGTGGGCTTCCAGGTTCTCCAGGCTGAGCACGCCGAGCACTTTCAGGCGTTCGTCCAGGCCCTGTTGCTGCAGGGGCGTGACCACGCGCTTGGCCAGCGGCGCGCACTGCTCGTGCAGGCGTTCCAGGCGTTCGTGTTCACGGCCAAGCTGGCCGCGCTCCACGCGCACGTCTTCATAGGTGCGTTTGGCCTGGGCCACATCAGCCCGGGTCTTCTCGATCTGTTCGCCCAGCTTGCGCAGATCGGCATTGCCTTCGCGCAGGTCGTGCAGGGCCTGGGCGATGTCGTCCAGGCGCTGCAGCGGTGCGGCCACATCGATCTCGTCCCAGCCCAGCGTGCACAGTTGATGGCAGGCCAGTCGGGCCTTGCCGTCCTGTTCGCGCTGCGCGCGCAGGCCGGCCACGTCGCTGTCGCAGGCGGCGATGCGCTGGGCCAGTTCGATCGCTTCGCGCTCGTACAGGTCCAGCTTGTCGCGGTTGTTGAAGCCCAGCAGCCACCGGCGGCGGTCGCTGATGTTGTGGCGATCGTCCTTCTCGAAGCGCTCGCCCGGGTGTTTGACCTGGCCTTCCTTGGTGATGCCGCGGTCGGTATCGCGCAGATGGCGTGCATCCACGCATTCGTAGTCGAAGCGCTTGCCCAGCTCGCGGCGCAGCCAGCCGGCATAGCCGTGCTCGCGCAGCACCAGCTTGTGCAGCAGCGAACGTGCGCCCGGCTCGCGGCCCTGCAGCGCATCGTCGTTGCGGCGTACGCGGTAGTAGACCAGGCGGGTACCCAGGTGGGTCTGGTTGATCCACTCCGAGACCTGGGCGTGGTGGCGCTCATCGACCAGCAGCGATTGCGCGAAGCCGTGCAGCACGCGCTCGATGGCGCCCTGCCATGCGGCGTCTTCGTCGCGGACCTGCAGCAGTTCGCCGACGAACGGCAGTGCCGCCTCGGGAATGCCGGTATCGCTGCTCAGGCGTGCGCGCAGCTGCTGCATGGGTGCAGGGATGCTGGACGGGGTGCGCTTGAGCGCCTCCAGTTCCGAACGCACCTCGGCGAAGCGGCGTTCGTCGTCGCGCTTGCCGCCCATGCGCTCGGCAATGGCTTCATCCAGCTCGGCCGCAGCGCGCTGGCCATCGTCCAGGCGGGCCTGGGCGCGGGCGAGCTGCTCGGCAAACCCGTGCGCGGTCTCGGCCAGGGTTTCCCCCAGTTCGCGGCTAGCGTGGTTGGCCTGGCTGCGCTTGGCCAGGCGGCGGTCGCGCTCCTGGGCGACACGGCCCTGCTCGCGCTCAAGCTCTTCGATGCGCTCGCCGCCCTGCTGGCGCCGCTGCGCTTCCAGTTCGGCGAGGTGGCTTTCATGGTTGTCCAGCGCGCTGCGGCGCTGGCCTTCTTCGCCGGACAGCCCGCGGTCACGGGTATCCAGTTCCAGCAGGCGCGCCTCGAGCAGGGCCAGGCGACGCTGCTCGCGCACGCCGTCGATGCCCAGCTTCATCTCATCCAGGTCTTCGCGCTGGCGGCGCAGTGCCTGCAGATCGGCGTAGTGGCCGCGTGCGGGCAGCAGGGTTTCGACCTGGCGGCGCGCGGTGACCACGGCCTGATGGGCGCCATCTAGTTCGGCGAAATCATCGACCAGCCGCTCGGCGGCATCGAAGGTGCGCGGTGCATCGAGCATGAAGTCGCGCAGGAACACGTTCAGATCGCCGAGGTTCTTCGCCGACTGCGTCTTGTGCAGCAGGCGCAGCGCCATCTCGTTCTCGATCCCGAGCACGTGGCGGAACCGTTCGGCGTAGCTGGCGAAGCTGTCGAAGTGATGCACATCGCCCAGGCGCTGCTTGAGCTTGCGCAGGTCCAGGTCGAAGCCGCCGAGGTCGCGCGCGATGTCGAAACTGCGCTCGGCCACCATGTAGTGCTTGCGCACATCGGCCGCCGCCGCGCCGTTGCCGGCGATCCAGAACAGGCGCACCAGGCTGACAATGCGGCCGTCATTGCTGCGGTATTCCAGTACCAGCGCGGTCCAGGTAGCGCCTTTACGCAGGTACTGGGTGGCGATTTCGCCGGTGCCGCTGTCCTGCTGGTCGGCCCAGGCGCCACGCACGTAGGAGACCAGGTTGCGGTCGCGGCCACTGCGTTCGGCTTCGCGCGCGGCGGCATTGAAGTCGACCAGGGCCGGCGGTACCAGCAGCGCGGACATCGCATCGAGCAGGGTCGACTTGCCCGAGCCGGAGCGGCCGACGAACAGGAAGCCGCGTTCGGCGATCGGCACTTCGGTCAGGCCGGAGAAGGTGCCCCAGTTGTGGACCTGCAGGCGGCGCATGCGGAACTGCTGCGCGCGCGGGTCGGGCTGGTCGCCGGGGAACAGAGCGGGTGCGGGAATGTGGACGGTCATGGCAGGGCTAGCAATCCAGGCAGGGCAGCGGCGCGCGGGCGCGCGCTCAGGCGTCGAGGTCGGCCGGCGCTTCGCGCAGGCGGCGGTACACCTGGGCCAGGGCGGCGACATCTTCGGCGGAGAACATCAGTTTCAATGCCGGCGAGACTTCATGACGCGCATCGTCGCCGCCGAGGCGGGTGAGGATGTGGTTGTCCTTCATCTTCTGCACGGCACTGGCGACGCGGCGGTTGAAGCCGGCACGGTCGGTGGACAGGTGGCGCTCGTACACGGCCAGTGCTTCGGCCAGTTCGGCATCCTCGACCACCGCGCGCACGCCGCGCGCATCGGCTTCGGCCAACTGCTGGCGCAGGTGCAGCAGCAGCACCGAATCGATGAAGGTCAGCGGCGAGGTACGCAGCAGCACCGGTGCATCGATATCTTCGGTATCGGCCTGGCGGGTGAAGGCCACGCCGCTCTCGCGGTCCAGCACCAGTTCCAGGAACAGGTCCGAGAGCGCCGAGCGGATCGCCGCTTCGCTGCGGATCAGCGCCGGCCACAGCTTGGCGTGGCGCAGCTGGTCGATGCTCGGGCCGATCAGCAGCTGGCACAGCGCGCGGCGGCCATCGAGCGGCAGCCGGCCGGTGTCGCCCATGTAGAAGACGTCATTGTTACGCCGCAGGACGGGCGTCACCACGACCGGCTCGTCGTCTTGCTCGTCTGCGCCGCCGTCGATCGGGGTGTCGGTGGATTGTTCATGCCAGCTCATGGCGTTTCTCCTGGGTGAACCAGATCAGCGGAATGCGGGCGCGACGCCATTGGCCATCGCCGCCGCGCCATTGCGCGATCTCCTGTTGATCGGTGGCGACCTCGCCGTGGCGGGTGCCGAGCGAGAGGTAACCGATGATGCTGCCGAGGCCCTGCGGGGCCTCGCGGTGTTCAAGCACCTGCGCGATCGACAGCCGCGGCTGCTCGCCGAGCAGCTCGTGCAGATCGCGGCGCAGGGTGCGGAAGTCGATTTCAGAGGCAGCCACCAGGTCGCCGACACTCTCCAGCGAGATCGCGGCGGTGTCGTTGCGCTGCACGCTGCCATCCACCTGCGCCTGGCGCGGATCGTGCAGCTTCCATTGCGAGAGCGAGCGCAGCCGGCTGGTGGTGAGCTGCAGGTCGCGGCCGATGCCGCGCTGCGCCGGGATGTGGTCGCGCAGGCCCAGCGCCTCACCCTGGGCCTGCTTGAGCAGCTGGTTGAGGCGGCGCTGTTCCAGGTAGCCACGGCTCTGCACGAAGCCGCGCAGGCTGCGCGCGAAGTGCTGCAGCACGTCGTGGACCTGGCCACCGCGCTCAAGCATGGTGGTGGTGAAGCCACGCAGGAAGGTGCGCTCGTTGCGATCCAGCTTGCGCGCGAAACCACGCGCGAGCACGGTCTCCAGCGCGGCATCGAGCTGGGCGCTCTGTTCGGCATCATTGAGCAGGCGCCAGAACGCCTCGAAGCTGCGCCCGGCGTCGCTGTCGCCGATCACGTCCACGCCTTCGAACAGCTTGGACAGGACGTCACCGCGCTCGCCCTCATCATCGATGATGCGTTCGCGGAATTCACGGTTGAGGCGTTCGAAGTCGTCGCGCACGCGGCGGAAATCTTCGGTCAGCTCGTCGGCCAGGCCGATGATCTGGCGGGTCCGCTCCAGCGCGCGCTTGCCGTCCAGCGAGGAGACCTTGCCGCCGCTGACACGGGCGATCTCGGCATCGATGCGGTCGCGCTCGTCGCGCAGCGCGGACAGGCGCGCATCCGGGTTGGATTCGGTCAGCGCGGCCAGCTGCGAGAGCTGCTCGATCACCAGCGCCAGCCGGCTCTCGGTGGCGGCAGCGCGCGCCTGCTCCAGGCTGTCGGCGAAGCGGATCGCCTGCGCGGCCTGGGTGGACAGTTCGTACTGTTCCTGGTCGGCGCCTTCGGGCAGGCGACGTTCCAGCCAGCCCTGGGCCAGCCAGTGCGCGATGTAGGCCTGTGCGGTGCGAGGCAGGTCGCGCGAGAGCTCATCGGCCTTGAGATCATCCAGCGCGCGCTGCAGGCGTTCGTGCAGCACCGCAGTGGACAGGGTGCGCTCGTCCTGCATCAGCAGGCTCTGCAGCAGGCCGATGATCTCCGGCGCGTGATCGGCCGCCAGCAGCTTCCACTGCGACTGTTCGCGCAGGTGGCGGTAACGGGTAATGCGCTCGCGATGTTTCATTCGAGACCGGGGACAGGAAGACGGGCCGCGCGGGTCGCGGCGGCCGGGAGGGAAACGGGACGCGCACGCACCCGCAGGGCCGGGCCGAAGCCCAGCGCCTGCCGGCCGCGCGCGACAGCGCGGGGAATCAGCGCTTGCCGCCCACTTCGATGAAACGCAGGAACTCGGCGCGGGTGCGCGCGTCCTCGCGGAAGCTGCCCAGCATCTTCGAGGTGACCATGCTGACGCCCCGCTTGTGGATGCCGCGGGTGGTCATGCACTCGTGCGCACCTTCCACCACCACACCCACGCCGACCGGCTGCAGCACGTCCTGGATGCACTGGGCGATCTGCGCGGTCATCTTTTCCTGGACTTGGAAGCGGCGCGCGTACGCCTCGACCACGCGGGCCAGCTTGCTGATGCCCACCACCTTGCCGGCCGGCAGATAGCCGACGTGCACGCGGCCGATGATCGGCGCCATGTGGTGTTCGCAGTGGCTTTCGTACTCGATGTCGCGCAGCACGATCAGTTCGTCGTAGCCGGCCACTTCCTCGAAGGTCCGCTCCATGTAGGCGCGCGGGTCGTCGCGGTAGCCGCTGAACCAGTCGCCATAGGCTTCGGCAACGCGGCGCGGGGTATCCAGCAGGCCTTCACGGGTCGGATCTTCACCGGCCCAGCGCAGCAGGGTGCGCACCGCCGATTCGGCCTCGGCCTGGGTGACGGGGTTGGCGTCGTTGTCTTGCTTGCTCATTACATACAGCACCCGAAGGGGGGCGAGCATCGTACCCGACAGACCCCTCGGGCGTCCTGCGCTGGGGCGCCCGGGCCGCGCTCGGAAAGGCATTCATTGGGCCGCGGTTGTGCCACGGGTATTGATAGGAGACGAATTAGTAGTATCCTATCTATTCTAATGAACCGATCCCTTGACGAACGTACCCAGCTGCAGATGCAGCTCAGTTCCGGCCTGCTCTATGCAGGGCGGCAGTGGCAGCGCCTGGCCGACCAGGCCCTGGGCAGCTACGGCATTTCCGCTGCCTGCACCATGCCGCTGCTGATGATCGGGCGCGCCGGGGGAGGGATCCGCCAGGTGGCGCTGGCCCACCAGCTGGGCATGGAAGGGCCCTCGCTGGTGCGCCTGCTGGACAAGCTGGCCGCCAGCGACCTGGTCCGCCGCGAATGCGACGCCAGCGACCGCCGCGCCAACCTGCTGTGGCTGACCGACAAGGGCGAGGCCCTGGTCAGCGAGCTGGAAACCCAGCTGATCGGCCTGCGCCAGGATGTGTTCGGCGAGTTGACCCTGGATGAACTGCGCACCGTCCTGAAGCTGTGGCAGCTGCTGGCCGATGCGGCTGACCGCGTGACGTAAGCCTGTTCCCCGTTGTACCGCCCGGTGTCGTCCCTCGACGCCGGGCGATCCCCTTTCCGCTCCCCTGTGAATCCTTTGCCTCGATGTACGGTGAATTCAGTCTCTATGGTGTGTTCGTCCCGACCCTGCTCGGGTTGATGCTGCTTGCCTACCTGCTCAAGAGCGGGTTGCGCGTGGTCCTGCAGCGCACCGGCGCCTACCGCCACATCTGGCACCCCGCCCTGTTCAACCTGGCCGTGTACGTGATCGTGCTCGGCGGGTTGTTTTCCCTGATGCGTTGGATGCAATCGTGAACAAGATCCTCAAGCAGACATTCCCGGTCGTATTGACCGCCGTGGCCGTACTGGCCGCCGTGCTGGTGCTGCGCCACCTGTGGGCCTATTACATGGATGAGCCGTGGACGCGTGATGCGCATGTCAGCGCCGACGTGGTGCAGGTCGCGCCGGACGTGTCCGGGCTGGTGGAGGCGGTGAAGGTGGCCGACAACCAGCCGGTCAAGCGCGGTGAGGTGCTGTTCGTGGTGGACCGGGCACGCTATGAGATAGCGCTGGAGCAGGCCCAGGCCGCCTTGGGCGAACGCCGCGCCACGCTGGACCAGCTGCGCCGCGAGATCGCGCGCGACCGCAGCCTGCAGGATCTGGTCGCCGCCGAGGATGCCGAAGTGCGCCGCGCCAAGCTGCTCGCCGCGCAGGCCTCGATGGCCACCGCGCAGGCCGCCGTCGATCTGGCCAAGCTCAACCTGGCGCGTACCGAAGTGCGCAGCCCCAGCGATGGCCACCTCAACGACCGCACCGTGCGCGCGGGCGACTACGTGACCGCCGGGCGCCCGGTGATGGCCGTGCTCGATACCGGCTCGTTCCGCGTGGACGGCTACTTCGAAGAAACCCGCCTGCAGGGCGTGCATGCCGGGCAGAAGGTCGACATCCGCCTGATGGGCGAAGCGCAGCCGCTGCAGGGCCACGTGCAGAGCATCGCCGCCGGCATCGAAGACCGTTACCGCAGCGAAGGCAGCAGCCTGCTGCCGAACGTGACGCCTGCCTTCGACTGGGTGCGGCTGGCCCAGCGCATCCCGGTGCGCATCCATATCGACCGCGTGCCGGCCGGCGTGAACCTGATCGCAGGGCGTACCGCCACCGTCACCATCCAGCCGGACACCGCGCAGGCCACGCCAGCGCAACCGGCACGGACGGCGCTGTGAACCGCCCGGCGCTTCACCGCATCGCCCTGGGGGTGGCACTGACCACGCTGGCCGCGTGCCGCACCGTCGGCCCGGACTACGCGGTGCCGGCCGGGTCCGCCTTCCAGCGGCCGGAGGCGAACGCCGCCTTCCTGGACACCGGCAACCCGCAGGTCGCCGCTGGCGCCGCGCTGCCCGCACGCTGGTGGGAGCTGTACCAGGACGACACCCTAAACGCGCTGGTGCAGCAGGCGCTGCGCGACAACGTGGAACTGAAGGTGGCCGATGCCAACCTGCGCCGCGCCGCCGCCGTGTACGAGCAGGCGCTGGATGCGGGTGGGTTCGAGTACGAGGCCGAGGCCGGAGTCAGCCGCGCGCAGCTCTCGGCCGAATCGTTCCTGCTTGAGCACGAACTGCCGCCGATCAACCTGGCCGACGGCAAATTCGCGGTGTCCTATCAGTTCGATCTGTTCGGCAAGCTCAAGCGCGCCTCCGAGGCCGCGCATGCCGACGAGCAGGCCACCGCCGCCGCGATGGACCTGGCGCGCGTGTCGCTGGTCGCGCAGGTGGCCGGCAGCTACGCCGACATCTGCCACGCCAACCATGAGCTGCACGTGGCCGAGCACTCGCTGCAGCTGCAGCAGCGCAGCCGCGAGGTCACCCAGCGCTTGATCACGGCCGGCCGCGGTACGCCGCCGGAGCTGGCCCGCGCCAATGCCCAGGTCGCGATGCTGCAGGCCGCGCTGCCGCCGTTGCGTGCACACCGCCAGGCCTCCGAATACCAGCTGGCCGCCCTGCTCGGCCGAACGCCAGGCCAGCTGCCCGAGGGCGTGAGCGACTGCAGCCAGGCCCCGACCCTGGCCCAGGCCCTGCCGATCGGCGATGGCCGCGCGCTGCTGCAACGCCGCCCAGACATCCGCCAGGCCGAGCGCAAGCTGGCCGCCGCCACCGCGCGGATCGGCGTGGCCACCGCCGAGCTCTACCCGGACATCCGCCTGGGCGCCTCGGTCGGTGCGGCCGGCCTACTGGAAGACTTCGGTACGCCGTTGACCCAGCAATGGTCGATCGGCCCGCTGATTTCCTGGACGCTGCCCTCTTCCGGCACGCATGCGCGCATCCACGCCACCGAGGCCGGTGCCGATGCCGCGCTGGCCGAGTTCGATCACAGCGTGCTGCAGGCCCTGCGCGAAACCCAGACCGCGCTGAGCCGCTATGCCCAGGATCTGCAGCGGCTGCAGTTCCTGCAGCAGGCACAGCAGCAGGCCGATCTGGCTGCCAGCCAGAACCGCCGCCTCTATCAGGGCGGGCGCACGCCCTACCTGGCCAGCCTGGATGCCGACCGCAGCCTGGCCAGCGCCGATGCGACCCTGGCGGACGCGCAGGCGCAGGTCTCGCGCGACCAGATCCAGCTGTTCCTGGTGCTCGGCGGCGGCTGGAATGCCGACGCCGTCGCCACCGGCACGGCCGCGAGGTAAGCCATGCTGCTGCTGGACAGACAGGCCTGGTTGTTCTCGGTCAAAACCTTCCTGGCGGCGATCGCGGCGCTGTACATCGGCCTGGCCGGCAATCTTTCGCGGCCGTACTGGGCGATGGCCACGGTCTACATCGTGACCCAGCCGATGCTGGGCCCGACCCGTGCCAAGGGCGCCTACCGCATCCTCGGCACGCTGATCGCCGGTGCGGCGACACTGTGGATGCTGCCGCACCTGGTGGAAACGCCGCTGCTGCTGAGCGCGGCGATGTCGCTGTGGCTGTCGGGGTGTCTGTTCATCGCCCTGCTCAACCGTGGCCCGCGCGGCTACGCGTTCCTGCTGGCCGGGTACACCACCGCCTTCATCGGCTTCCCGGCGGTGACCTCGCCGGACACCATCTTCGACGCCGTAGTGGCGCGCAGCGAGGAGATCATCCTCGGCACGGTGGTGGCGGTGCTGTTTGCCTCACTGTTCTTCCCCGCCTCGGTGCGGCCGATGCTGCGCGCGCGGATCGGCAACTGGATGGGCGATGCCGCCGACTGGTGCCGGCAGATCCTGACGCGCGGCCACGCGCATGGCCCGCGCAACCGGCTGGCCGCCGATCTGGTCCAGTTCGAGGCGCTGATCGAATTCATGCGTCGCGACGACCCGCGCCATGCCGGTGCGGCGGTCTCGATGGAGCGACTGCGCGAGCGCATGCTGCTGATGTTGCCGGTGCTCTCCTCGATCGCCGACCGGCTGGGGGCGCTGCGCGCGGGTGGCCGTGCGCTGCCGCCTGGGCTGGAGACGCTGATCGCCGATCTGGCGCAGTGGCTGGAGCAGCCCGGCCGCTCCAGCGCCAGCACGTACGCCACACTGCGCGCCCGCATCGTCGCGCTCAAGCCGGCGGTGGACGGCGAGCTGGATCACCTGCTGCTGGTCACCCTGCTGCTGCGCCTGGAAGAACTGGTGGACCTCTGGCAGGACTGCACCACCCTGCATGCCGCCATCGATGCCGGCACCGCGCCGAGCGATACCGCGCACTACCGCGTGCGCACCCAGCGCGTGGACCACGTGCGCCACGTGGACTACGGCATGGCGCTGTTCTCGGCCGCCAGTGCCGGCGTCGCCCTGATGACGTACTGCGTGCTGTGGATCGGGCTCGGCTGGGAGGGCGGCGGCAACGGCGCGATGATGGCCGCGGTGGCTGCCGCATTCTTCGCCGCGCAGGATGATCCGGCGCCAAGCATGCTGTCCTTCCTGCTCTGGGCGATCGTGGCCAGCCTGGTGGCCGGCGTGTACCTGTTCGGGATCTTCCCGGCCGTGCACGACTTCGGCAGCCTGGTGCTGGTGCTGGCGGTGATCTTCCTGCCGCTGGGCCTGCTGCTGCATCGGCCCAAGACCGCATTGATCGGTCTGCCGCTCACGGTGAATCTGGTCGCGCTGTTGAACGTGCAGAACACCTACAGCGCCAACATCCAGAGCTTCATCAATTCTGCCGTGGCGATGTTCATCGGGATCGGCTTTGCGGTGGTGATGACGCGGCTGTTCCGCTCGGTGGGTGCCGAGTGGACCGCACGCCGGCTCGTACGCCAGGGCTGGAACACGCTGGCCGATGCAGCCGAGGGCCGTGGCCAGCAGGACCGCCAGCAGTTCGCCGCACGCATGCTCGATCTGCTCGGCCTGCTGGCACCGCGGCTGGCGGCGACGCCGGAAGGCAGCGATATCGCCTCGGTGGACATGCTCACCGAGGCGCGGATCGGCCTGAACATCCTGCAGCTGCGCCGCTCACGGCACGGCCTGCCGCCGGCCAGCGTGGCCGCGATCGACGCGATCCTGGACGATACCGCCCGCCATTACCGCGCCCAGGCCGCGCAGCGCCGGCCGGTGCCCGCCCCCACCGGGCTGCAGGCCCGGCTGGAGGCCTCGCTCAAGCGCGTGCAGACCGTGGCGGCCGGCAAGGCCCGCGATGAGGCGCTGATGGGCCTGATCGGGCTGCGCTATGCCCTGTTCCCCGAGGCGCCGGTGGTCGATACCCCTGCCGAGACCCCCGCAGCGGCACCCGGCCTGCCCGCGCCGCGCTGAACCGGCCTGGCCGCAGACCGGCCGGCCCACACCGATCAGGGCTATCCTGACGCATGCATTTGCGCATGGATCAAGGTGATTTCCGATGAGTTACGACCTGATGGTGTTCGACCCCGCCGTCGCCCCGCGCGAGGCCGAGGCCTTCCTGCAGTGGTACGACGCGCAGACCGAATGGAACGAGACGCACGACTACGACGACCCCAAGGTGTCGGTGCCGGCGCTTCAGGCGTTCTTCGCCGCGCTCGCCGAGCACTACCCGCCGATGGACGGCCCGCTGTCCGATGAGGAAGATGACCGCCCGGAAGTGACCGATTACAGTATCGGCCAGCACGTGGTCTATGCCTCGTTCGATGACGAGGTGGCCGAGAACGCGCACGGCCTGGTGCAGGTGCTGGCCAACACCCACCAGCTGGGCTTCTTCGATGTCAGCGGTGACGGTGCCATCGTGTTCCCCGATGGCACCGTGGTGATTCCGGAGTAAAACCGGACGCGGGGCTAGAACAACTGCCCCTGGGCCGGCGCCGTCACGACGGCGTCGGCTACTGCGTCGCCCTGGCCGCCCTGCAGGCGCGCCGCCAGGCCCGACAAACGGCTGGCATGCCGCGCCAACGCGGCCTCCAACACTTCCGCACTGCCGAGCACGTGCAGCGACTGCCGCGCACGGGTCATACCCGTGTAGATCAGCTCGCGCGACAGCACGCGGTTGTCGCGCCGCGGCAGCTGCAGCCAGACCTCATCGAACTCCGAACCCTGCGCCTTGTGCACGGTCATCGCGAACGCACTCTCATGTGCGGGCAACGCACCCGGGTGGAAGCCGCGCGGCTGGTCCGGCGTCTCGCCGGGGAACCACGCGGTCACGCTGCCATGCCGGTCAATCTGGCAGATGCCGATGTCGCCGTTGAACAGGCGGTGCCGGTAGCTGTTTTCAGTGATCAGCAGCAGCCGACCGTGGAAATAGCCCGGCGCCATGCCCGGCCGCGGCACACCGGCCAGCAGTGCTTC
Organism: Stenotrophomonas sp. PS02301; assembly: GCF_029959485.1. NCBI lineage: Bacteria > Pseudomonadati > Pseudomonadota > Gammaproteobacteria > Lysobacterales > Lysobacteraceae > Stenotrophomonas > Stenotrophomonas sp. PS02301. Next base: position 24,249 of record NZ_JASCOO010000025.1, on the reverse strand, counting down.
GATGCGCGCGTTGAGCCCGCGTGCACCCTGTGGGCCTTCGCGCACGGCGGTAAGCAGGCGGATGCGGCCGGCATTGGCCAGCGCCTGACCGGGATCGGCGGCTTCGCCGAGGCCACGCCAATGCCCGAGCAGGTGCTCGCGATGATGCTGCAGCGGGTCGCTCTGGTCCTCGTGGAAGTGCACACCGGCCAGCGTGCCCACGCGTAACAGGGCAAGTGCGGTGGCACTGTTGCCCTCGCGCACGGCATGCGCCAGCGGCGCCAGATCGAGCGCGTCGGTCTGCCGGTAGCCGCGCTGCAGCTGCACGCGCCGGCCCGCGAACCGGCGTGGCGGTGCCAGCGGTTGCAGCGCGTCGGGCGCGAGCAGCGCGCGTAATGCCTGCGCGTCGTCGGCCTGCGTGCCCAGCCCATCGCCACTGGCACGCAGGATCGCACTGAGCACATCGCCGGCTTCCACCGAGGGCAGCTGATCCGGATCGCCGAGCAGCACCAGCCGGCTGCCATCGGCGACCGCCTCGACCAGCTTGGTCATCAACGGCAGATCGATCATCGAGGCCTCGTCCACCACCACCACGTCATACGGCAGCGGGTTGTCGGCGTGATGGCGGAAGCGCGGCGAATCGGGGATCACCCCAAGCAGGCGATGCAGGGTAGTGCCGGTGCTCGGCATCGCATCACACAGGGCCGGCGCGATGCCGACCAGCCGCAGCCGCTGCACGGCCAGGCGCAGGCTCTCGGCCATGCGTTCGGCGGCACGGCCGGTCGGCGCGGCCAGCGCGACCCGTGGCAATGCCTGGTCCGCCTGCACCGCCTGTGCGGCCAGCAGTACCAGCAGCCGCGCGATGGTGGTGGTCTTGCCGGTGCCGGGGCCGCCGGTCACCAGCACCAGCGGATGGCACAGGGCGACGGCCGCCGCACGGGCCTGGTGATCCATCCCCTCGCGCGCCTGCGGGAACAGCTGGCCGAACAGCGTGGCCAAGGTACCGGGATCGGCCTCGGCCAGCGGATGCGTGGCGATGCGTTGCAGGCCCGCGGCAAGCCGCCGCTCGTATTCGCGGTAGCGGCGCAGATAGAGCAGCCCGTTCTCCAACACCAGCGGTGCATCGCCGGAGACCGCGTCATCTGCATCCGGCACCTCCACCCACGGCGAGCTGCGCAGCTGCGCCAACCAACCCTCGGGCGCGGGCCACTCGATCTCGGCATCGATCAGCCGCTGCGGCTGGCTCGGATCCAGGCCGGCATGGCCTTCCGAGACCGCCAGCGACGCCAGTGCAGCACCGAGCAGCACCGCCTCGGGCGTGTCCGGGCGCAGCCGGCGCAGGCTTTGCGCCAGCGCGTGATCGAGTGTGCGCAGCGCATTGCCGCGGTACAGCGTGGTGAGCAGGCTCATGCGTCCCCCCGTGCGCGGGCGGCCATGCGGGCCTGGGCGTGTTCGCCACCGGCGAACAGCGCATCCAGCGCATCCACGAGGGCCGGATCGAAGCGATGCGCATACAGGCCGGGGCTGTCCTCGCGGCCGGCGTCCAGGCCGCGGCAGAACAGGTAGCGGATGCCGCCCATGTCGCGCGTGTAATCGTACTGCGCGCCCAGCCGGAAGCGCAGCCAGCGGTGCAGCGCCACGGTGTAGATCAGTGCCTGCAGGTCGTATTCGCTGTGTTGCATGGCGCTGGCCAGCCGGGCTGCGTCGTAGCCGGGCAGGCGATTGGATTTGTAATCAAGCACGTACCAGCGGTCCGCGCGCACGTAGGTGAGGTCGATCTTGCCGGTCATCAGGCCTTCCAGCCGCCGGCGTGTGCCGAAGCCATGGCGGTCACGCACCAGTCCGTGCGCGTGCAGCAGGCTCAGCAGCGCTGGAACGGCGGTCGGCTGCATCGCGAAGTGGAACTCGATCTCGGCACGGCGTGCATCGGCCGGCAGGTCGTGCAGTGCGCCGCCTTCCGGCAGGGGCACGGTCAAGGTCTGGCCGACCAGCGCGGTCAACATGGCCACGCCATCGTCCAGATCTTCCTCGGCATAGCCTTCGGCGCGCAGCGAAGCACGCAGGACCTCGGCGTCCTCGCCGGGTGCCGGCTGCCCGGCCTGCCAGCCGCCCCACAGCGCGAAATCGGTGTTCTCCAGCGCATCGTGCAGCACATTGCCAAAGCGGCTGCCCATGAAACGCGGGTCGATCTCGTCGCTGGCCACGGCCGGTTGCTCGGCGTCCAGGGTGAGGTCCACGCCGGCCGGTTCGTCGGCCGCGGGGGCCGGCACTTCGGTCGCGGCGGCATCGGTGTCGTGGCCGGCGTCGGCATGCGCCAGCTGGGTGAAGCTGTACACCCACCAATCGTGCGGCACGCGGCGGGTGAGCGCGCGTACCGGCGGCAGTTCGCCCTCGCGTTCGAAGGCGAGCTGTGCCGGCCGGGTCTCCACCGGGCCTTCGATCACGGCGATGTCCGGGTGGTCACGCAGGGCGGCCATGTTGGACAGCATCGGTGCCAGGCGGGTCTTCGCCAGGCCGGCCAGATCACCCGCGGCGATCCACAGCGCGTGCTCGGCGCGGGTCAACCCGACGTAGAGCAGGCGCGCGTCTTCGGCCTCCTGTTCCTGCGCGCTGCGCGTGCTGGCCGCGCTCCAGCTGTCGTCCTTGTCCAGCTTCCAGTGCAGTTCACGGCGGCCATTGGCGTACACCGTGCAGTTGGCCTCGGTGTTCGGCGCGCCACCCCCGATGCCCACGAACGGCAGGAACACCAGCGGATACTCCAGGCCTTTGCTCTTGTGCAGGGTGATGATCTGCACGCGGCGCGCATCCGATTCCAGGCGCAGCAGCTGCTGTTCGTCGTTCTGGTCGGCGTGCGCCATCTGCACCTGCAGCCAGTCGAGCAGGCCGTGCATGCCCAGCGTCTGCCCGGCCGCCTGCTGCAGCAGTTCGCCCAGCTGCAGGTAGTTGGTCAAGCGGCGCTCGCCATCGAGCAGGCCGAGCAGGCGCTCGGCGTGCTCGGCACACAGATCGGCGATCACCGCGAACGGGCCGCCGCGCTGCCAGCGCTCACGCCATTCCAGCAGTCGCACCTGGAACGAGCGTTGTGCATCCCCTTCACGCTCCAGCGCATCGATCGCCTCGGCATCTTCGCCAAGCAACACGGTCGACAGCGCCGCGCGCAGCCGTCCTTCATCGGCCGGTTGCAGCAGGGCCAGCAACAGCAGGCGCAGGTCGTGCGCTTCGGGTGTGGCGTACAGGCTCTGCTTGCCCGCGGCGACGGCGGGAATACCCACCGCACCGAGCGCCTGCTGGATGCGCGTGGCCTCCTTGTGCGAGCGCACCAGGACCGCGATGTCGCCGGGTTGTACCGGCACGTCGCGCAGCAGCGCGCGCCCTTGCCGGGCCTCACTGAGGATCTGGTGGATCGCGGCCACGCAGGCGTCGCTGGCCTGCTGGCGCGAGGGATCGGCCTTGAGATCGCCGGCCTCGGTGTTGTGCAGCACGCGCACGGTCAAGCCGGGTGCGGGAATCCCGTCGCGCAGGAAATCCGCATCCACGCGGGTGCTGCCGGGGTGCACCGGCTCGAAGGCGATGTCGGCTTCGAGGAAGGCGCGTTCGCCGGCATTGGCGTACAGCGCTTCGGTCGCGTGCAGCACCGCCGGGCGCGAGCGGAAGTTTCGGTCCAGCGCGGGCGCGGCATCGGCCTGCCGCTTGGCCTTGAGGTAGGTGTGGATATCGCCGCCGCGGAAACCGTAGATCGCCTGCTTGGGATCGCCGATCAGGAACAATGCCGGTGCCAGGCCGGCCTCGCGAGTCTCCTCCGACTCGCCGAACACGCGCTGGAAGATGCCCCACTGGCGGTCGTCGGTATCCTGGAACTCGTCCACCAGCGCGATCGCGTACTGCGCGCGCAGCTGCTGCACCAGGGTGGCGCGGTGCGGGCCGTCGAGTGCATCGGCGACACCGTCGATCAGGTCATCGTAGGTCTGCACGCGGCCGATCCGCTTGAGCTCGGCCAGGCGCGCACGCGCTTCATCGCGCAGGTCATGCAGAAACGCGGTGGCCTGCTGGCGCAGCCACTGCTCGCGCGCGTCGGCGGCGTGCCACCAGCGTTGCAGTGCATCGAACAGCGGCGAGACCGGGCACTGGCCGTCCATGCCGTCCTTGCAGAAGGCCAGCAGCTGCACCGGCAGCAGCTTGCCGAGGTGGCTCTTGTCACCGCGCGGCCAGTGCTGCGCGCTGCGGCCGGCAAACAGCTCGCCGAAGGCCTTGTCGAAGCTGGGCCGTTTGGCACGGCGACCGTCGAAGACCTTGCGATCGAAGGCGGTGGCGATCTGCGCCTGCGCGTCTTCGGCGTGGGTCTCGATGGCGTCGGCCAGCGCGGCCGCGGCGAGCCGCAGCTGCGGCGCGGGGTCGTCGAAGGTGTGGGTCGGTCGCGCCGGCAGCAACGGCAACGGCTTGATCAGCGTGGTGAGATCGCCGGCCAGCGCCTCGGGCGAGGACCACAGCCAGGTCAGCGCATCGACCGTGGCCGCGTCGTTGGCATGCACGCGCCACAGGTCGGCGGCGAGTTCCTCGTGCAGCGCGCGTTCGCTCGGCAGCAGGGTCGGCGGATCGAAGGTGTGTCCGCTCTCCAGGGCATGCTCACGCAGCACGCGGGTGCAGAAGCCATGGATGGTGAAGATCGAGGCGAGGTCGATTTCGTCGGCCGCGGTCTGCAGCCGGCGCGCCAGCGCGGCCGGTGTTTCTTCGCCGAGGGCGAGCTGGCGGTGCAGGATCGCCCGGGTCAGGACGACCTCCGGGCTGTCCTGTTCGCTCGGTGCGCGCTCGACCAGCTGTGCGGCCAAGGCAAGGCGCTCGCGGATGCGCTTGCGCAGTTCCTGCGTCGCGGCATCGGTGAAGGTGACCGCCAGGATCTGGCCGATGCGCCAGCCCTTCTCCACCACCAGCCGGGTGAACAGCGTGGCCAGGGTGAAGGTCTTGCCGGTACCGGCGCTGGCCTCGATCAGGCGCACGCCCTCCAGCGGCAGCGCCAGATAGGGATCGTTGAGCAGGTCGTGGTCGATCATCGCAGGGCTCCTTCCTCGTCAAAGCCCGGGAATACCCGGCCTTCGCGCACCGCGGTAAACACCACGAAGCTGTTGTGCAGCACGTGTCGGTAGCTGTCCGCGCTGGCGAACGGATCATGGCCACGCAGCGCGAGCTGGTAGCCCGCGCCGGTGGATTCGCCCCAGGTCCGGTCGCTGCCATGCCACTTGGCGCGGCCTTCGGCTTCGCGCTTGGCCTCGGCGGCGGTGTACAGCACCCAGCCGGTGGACGGGCCGTACAACAGCGGCGCGCGCAGCCCTTCGCTGCGCAGCTGCAGCAGGCGGCGCAGCACCTCGTGCGCACGTTCGGCCTCCAGCGGCGGCAGCGTGTGCGGGCCGAGCCCGTCATCGCCCGCGTCGTGGAACTGGACCAGCGGCTGTGGGTCGCCGGCGGCGTTGGCGAGCAGCCAGTCCAGGCCCTGGCGGATCGCGGCGCGGCCATTGAGCGGGCCCGGGCGCAGGCGCACCAGGCCATGCGGATGCAGGCCGTCGACTCGGCCGTGCAGACGCACCCCGTCGATATCCACTTCGTAGCGGCGGCTGCCGGCAGCGGTACCGGCCTGCCACTGCGCCAGCGCCTGTGCGTAGGGTTCGGTCTGCGCCTGCAGCAGCGCGAACTGACGCTCCCCCAGTGCACCGGAGGGCAGCAGCGCACGCGCGCGCAGCCGGGGGTACAACGGCGCGGCATCCTCGTCGAGGGTGGCCTCGATCACCGCCTGCTGCAGCAGTACGGTATCGCCACCGCGCGCCGCCATCACCAGCGGCTCCACATCCTCGGCGTTGTCCACGTCGTCGGGCAGACGCAGGCCGAGCCGTTGCGAGAGGAACTGGCTGGCCGGATCGGTGAGGAAGCGACGCAGCGCATCCACGCTCAGTTCCGCCTCGCCCACCACGCTCTCCATCGGCGGCAGCGGCCGAGCGAACCACGGCGCCAGCGCGCGCCGTGCGCCGCCAAGCGAGCCGGCGGCCGGGTGCCATTGCTGGCGGTAGCTGAAACGTCGCGGTTCCTCACCGCCCCCGAACGCAGCCGGGGCGAACGGCTGCAGCGAGTGCCGCACGGTCATCCGCTTGGCGGCCGCGGGCGGCTCCAGGTGGTACTCGGCGGCGGCATCGATCAGCTCGCTGACCAGCACCGACGGTTCGCGCACGCTGCCATCGCGCGGATCGGCGCCCAGGTAGCTCAGGTAGAACACGTCCTGCGCCGAGGCGAACAGCTGCAGGAACAGGAAGCGGTCGTCCTCGCGCAGCGAGCGGTCGCCATGCCGGCGCTTGTCGGTGCCCAGTTCGGCGGTGAGCTGGTTGAGCCCCGCAGCCGGGTCGCGGCGCGGGAAATCGCCATCGTTCAGCCCGAGCACGCAGATCACCCGGAACGGCAGCAGGCGCATCGGCACCATCCGCCCGAAGCTGACGCCGCCGGTCAGCAGCGGCGCACGCGTATCGGCCTGCGCAAGCACCCCGGCGAAATGCGCGCGCAGCACCTCCGGCGGCACGTCGCCCTCGAAGCCGGCGGTGTCGGCGTCACGGGCGAACTCGTTGATCAGTTTGCGCAGCCGCTCCAGCGCGCGCTGGCTGTTGGCGGCCTGCGGTGGCTCCGGCAGCAGCGCATCGAGCAGCGCCAGCAGACGCTGCCGCCACTGGCCAGGCGACATCGCCTCTCCCAACGCCTTCTGGTAGCGCGCCAGCACCCGCAGCAGGCCGAGCAGGCGGTCCAGCGCATCCAGTGCGCTGCCTTCCAGCTCCGGCCACGGCGCGACCCCGGCGATATCGCCGTCGCTGCCGCTGGCATGGCCGAGCAGCAGGCGATCAAGTGCGAACTGCCAGGTGAAGGCATCATCGACCGGGGCCTGGTGCTGGCCGCGATGGGTCGCATCCAGCCCCCAGCGCGCGCCGGCGGCCTGCAGCCAGTCGTGCAGGCGGTCGAACGCCGCCGCATCCAGACCGGCCGCTTCGGCCAGCGGCGCGCTGGCGAGCAGATCAAGTACTTCGTTCAAGCCGAAGCGCGAGACCGGCAACCCGAGCAGGTGCACGAACACATCGGCCAGTGGCTCACCCGCCAGCGGGCTGGTGTCGGCCAGCGCATAGGGAATGTGGTCATCGCCGCCGCCGCGCCCGCCGAACACCGCTTCCAGGTAGGGCACGTAGGGATCGATGTCCGGCGCCAGCACCGCGATCTCGCGCGCCTGCAGCGGCGGATCGAAGCGCGGGTCCTGGAGCAGGCCGCGCAGCTGGTCGTGCAGCACCTGCAGTTCGCGCAGGCGGGTATGGCAGGCATGCACCTGAAGGCTGGGGTCGTCGTAGCGCAGCGCCTCGCGCAGAGGCCCGGCGGGCTGCCCGCGGCGGTGGAACAGGTCGCGCTGCAGGCGATGCAGCAGGCTGTCGGACAGGCCGCCGGCGTCCATGTCCGGGCGCGCGTCCTCTTCGGGATCATCGTAGGCGGCGATCTCACCGGAGGGGTGCACGACCTCGTAGCTGCCCAGCACCGCCATGAAGTCGCGGCCCGCCGCGCCCCAGGCCTGCAGCAGGCGGTTCTCGCCGGCCGCCTCGCCGAACGGATCGGGCGCGCCGCTGCGCAGCTTCTCGCCCAGGGTCTGCAGATCGCCCCAGTAGGCCTGGGTCGGTGTGGGCAGATAGAAGTGCATCGTGCCGACCCGCGCCTGGGTGGCCATCACCCGCAGCACGTCCGGGGAGATGTTGAGCGTGGCGAAGGCGAACACCCGCGCCGGCAGGCCCTGCGGCAGCGGTTGGCCAGCGCCCTCGAAACGGGCGAGATAGGCATCGATGCGGCGCGCACGGTACTGCTTGCCGCTGGCGATATGCCGCCACAGGATCGCCTGCGGGTCGTTCGGTGCCGCGCCGGCCTCCCAACGCAGCAGCCAATCGCGGCGCCAGGCCTGGTACTTCTCGAACACCGAGGCCAGCTCGGCGGCCAGCGCCCACGGCTTGAGCGGATCGGCCGCGGACAGATACGCCTGCAGGGCCGCCATCGGCGGCTGCGCCATCAGCACCGGGTCACGCAGCGCGGCGTACAGCCTCCAGCGCAGGCCCTCGGCATTGAGATCGTCATGTTCGCCGGGCACGTTGGCGTTGAGGGCGCGGGCGACCAGCTCACCGGGGGTGAGGAACTCCAGGTTGGCGGCAATGCCATACTCGGCCGCCAGGGTCGATTGCAGCCAGCGGCGCATCGCGACCTGCGGGATCAGGACCACCTCCGGCACCAGGATCGATTGGCCCGGCACGGGCGTGCGCAGCGTCGTGGCCAGCAGGGCGGCCAGCACATCGAGCGAGTTGGAGTGGTACAGGCGGAAGTCTGAAGCGGCGTCGGTCATCGCAGGAGTGTGCCGCAGCCCGCGCACGAACGCAGCGCTGGCCGGTGTCCGGACGCGGAAAAGCCCGTGGCCGATACCGGCCCGACACGCTGTGTTGCAGCCCACGGCCTGGTTGCCGGGGCGCTGCCCTCACCTGCCCGTGCGACAATACTGCACGGTGCAGTTCGGTTATGTTCAGCCGTTCACCACGATCTTACAACGTTGGAATTTTGTTAATGGCGCTCATGACGGTTTCCGAAGAGAGTCTGGTGCAGTTGTCCAACGTCCGCATAGACCGCGGCGGACGTACGATCCTGCGCGACGTTTCGCTGACCGTTCCGCGCGGCAGCATCACGGCCGTGCTCGGCCCGTCGGGCAGTGGCAAGTCCACCCTGCTGGCCGCGTTGACCGGTGAGCTGCGGCCGGTTGCCGGCGAGGTCACCCTGTTCGGCCAGCCCATCCCGACCGGCGCACGCGCGCTGTTGGAGATGCGCAAGAGCGTGGGCGTGCTGCTGCAGGGCAACGGCCTGCTGACCGACCTGACCGTGGCCGAGAATGTGGCGCTGCCGCTGCGCACCCACACCCGCCTGCCCAAGCCCGTATTGCGCCGCCTGGTGCAGATGAAGCTGCATGCGGTCGGCCTGCTGGCCGCTGCCGATGCCTGGCCGCGCGAGCTGTCCGGCGGCATGGCGCGCCGTGTGGCCCTGGCCCGCGCGCTGGCACTGGACCCGCCGCTGATGATCTACGACGAGCCGCTGACCGGGCTGGATCCGATCGCCTCGGGCGTGATCATGAGCCTGATCCAGCGCCTCAACCACAGCCTAGGGCTGACCAGCATCATCGTCAGCCACCACGTGCACGAGACCCTGCCGATCTGCGACCAGGTGATCGCGATCGCCAACGGCGGCATCGTGTTCCAGGGCAGCCCGGCCGCGCTCGAATCCAGCCAGGACCCGCTGCTGCGGCAGTTCCTGCATGGTGAGCCGGACGGCCCGATCCCGTTTGATGCCGCACCGCGTGCGAGGGTTGCCTGATGCCGTTCGTTGACGCCACCCGCTCGCTCGGTCGCGCCGGCCTGTTCTCGCTGACGGTGCTGCGCGGCTCGCTGCCGACCGCCGATTTCCTGGCCGAGCTGACCCGCGAGATCTACAAGATCGGTGCACGTTCGCTGCCGATCATCGCCGTGGGCGGTGCCTTCGTGGGCCTGGTGCTGACCCTGCAGGGCTACCGCACGCTGACCACCTTCGGTGCCGCCGATGCCTTGTCCACGCTGCTCGGCCTGTCGCTGTACCGCGAACTGGCCCCGGTGCTGACCGCGCTGCTGTTCATCGGCCGCGCCGGCAGCTCGATCGCCGCCGAGCTGGGCCTGATGCGGGCCACCGACCAGATCAAGGCCCTGGAGCTGATGGCGATCGACCCGGTCGCCAAGGTCGTTGCCCCGCGCTTCTGGGCGGCGGTACTGACCGTGCCGCTGCTGACCGGCATCTTCTGTTCACTGGCGATCAGTGCCAGCTACTTCGAGGCCGTGCACGTGCTCGGCCTGGACAATGGCGTGTTCTGGTCGGCGCTGAGCAACAGCGTGGACTTCTGGGACGACTTCGGCGTGGCGATGCTGAAGTCGGCGATCTTCGGCGGCACGGCGGCCCTGGTGGCCTCCTATGTCGGTTTCCATGCCGAACCCACCATCGAAGGCACCTCGGTCGCCACCACGCGTGCGGTGGTCAACGCCTCGCTGCTGGTGCTGGTCTTCAACTTCGTGCTGTCCGCCATGATGTTCCAGTAGGTACCGACCGTGGGTCGGTACGCAAAGACTTCCCGCCCGGACACCTGTCCAGGCACCTGACAAAGAACAGTGAGATATCCCATGGCCATCCGCGGTCCCAGACTCGAATTTTCCGTCGGCGCGTTCCTGCTGCTGGCGCTGGCCTCGCTGCTGGTGCTGGCCGTGGCCTCCACCAATCAACGGTGGGGCACCGGTGGCAGCGGCTACGAACTCAAGGCGCGCTTCACCCAGATCGGCCAGCTGCGCAAGCAGGCCCCGGTCAAGATCGGCGGCGTCACCATCGGCCAGGTCTCGGGCATCGAACTGGATCCCCAGAAGTTCGACTCGATCGTGACCCTCAAGCTCGACGGCAAGTTCAAGGATCTGCCCGCCGACACCTCGGCCGGCATCTTCACCAGCGGTTTGCTCGGCGAGAGCTATATCGGACTGCAGCCGGGCGGAGATCCGGACGTACTCAAGTCCGGCGACGAGATCGTCTTCACCCAGCCGGCGGTGGACCTGCTGCAGCTGGTCGGCAAGTACATGTTCAGCGGTCCGGCCAACACCGGTGGCGCTGACTCCCACGATGGCAACGGCGCGCCCGCGCCTGCAACGGAACCGCAACCATGAAAAAGACCCTGATCCCGGCACTGCTGGCCTCGGCCCTGCTCGCCGCCACGCCCTCGCTCTCCTTCGCCCAGGCCGCCCCGGCGGCCGCTGCCGCCCAGCAGGGCCAGGCCAGCAAGGCCGTGATGGACGCCAGCACCCGCATCCTGACCTCGCTGCAGCAGCGCCGCACCGAGTTCCGGGCCAACCCGGCCGTGCTGCGTGACTTCATCAACAGCGAGCTCAACAAGACCTTCGACCGTGACTACGCCGCCCGCCTCGTGCTGGGCGTGCACGGCCGCGGCGCCTCCGATGCCGACGTCAAGCTGTTCGCCGATGCGATGGCCGACAACCTGATGCAGCGCTACGGCTCGGCCCTGCTCGAGATCCAGGGCAAGCCGACCTTCCGCCTGAAAACCGAGTCGCCGCTGCCGGGCAACCGTGGCGTGCGCGTGTCCACCGAGCTGATCCGCGCCGGCAGCGAGCCGACCCCGGTCGACTACCTGATGCGCAACGTCAACGGCCAGTGGAAGATCTTCGATGTGATGATCGAAGGCATCTCCTACGTGCAGACCTTCAAGACCCAGTTCGACGCCCCGCTGCGCCAGAAGTCGATCCAGCAGGTCGCCACCGAACTGCGCAACGGCAGCATGCAGGCCGGGCAGGCCCCGCGTGGCAAGTAACAGCGCCAGCGTGCAGCGCAACGGCACCTCGCTGGTGTTCAGCGGGGCGCTCGACCGCGCGGCGGTGACGGCTCTGTGGCCCTCGCTGACCGCGCTGGACGGCGTGCAGCAGGTGGATCTGGCGGCGGTGAGCCGGCTCGACAGCGCCGGTCTGGCGCTGCTGGCCGAGCTGGCCGCACGCCTGCGTGCAGACGGGACCCCACCGACGATCGTCGGCAGCCCGGACGGTTTTACCGACCTCAGTGCCGCCTACCGGTTGGCACCCACCCTGGATTTCCATGCCCTTTCTGCGGCGAGCTGACATGAACGTCATACGCACCCTCCCCCTCCTCGTGCTGGCGCTGGCCTTGAGCGCCTGTGCCGGCAAACCCGCACGCGACAGCGCACCGGTCAGCGTCGAGGTCGCCCCCGTGACGGCACCGACGACCGCGACGGCCGACGCCGATGCCGTACCGGCCGATATCGTCGCCGACACGACGCCCCCCGCTGCGCAGGCCGGCGCCGACCCGGCCACCGCGCCAGTCAGTGGCGGCACCGCACCGACCAATGCCGAGGACGATTTTGCCGCGCTGTATGGTGGCCCGGCCCCGACCGCGGAGGGCAGTGAAGGCGGCAGTACGGCCTACGATCCCTGGGAACCCTTCAACCGCAAGGTGCACAGTTTCAACAACGTGGTCGACCGCGCCGTGGCACGACCGCTTGCTACTGCTTACACGCGCGTGGTTCCGCGTTTTGCGCGTACCGGTGTCACCAACTTCTTCAGCAACCTGCGCGCGCCGGTGACGATCACCAACCAGCTGCTGCAGGGCCGTCCGGATGATGCTTGGGACAGCCTGGGTCGTTTCCTGATGAACTCCACGTTGGGCCTGGGTGGCTTGTTCGATCCGGCCAGCAAGGCGATGGTGCCGCGACGCAGCGAGGACTTCGGCCAGACCCTGGGTGCCTGGGGCTGGCGCGGCTCGCGCTATGTGGAGCTGCCGTTCTTCGGCCCGCGGACGGTGCGCGACGTGTTCGGTCTAGCGGGCGACATTCCGCTCTCGCCGATCCGTACCATTGAAGAAGACAAGATTCGTATCGGTCTTCAGGGTCTGCAGCTGGTGGACATGCGATCGCAGTTGATGGCGCTGGATGACATCCGCGACAACGCCGTGGACGAGTACGCCCTCACCCGCGATGCGTGGCTGCAACGTCGCAACTACCAGATCGAGAACGACCTGCGTGGCAAGCACGCGCGCGGCAAGGACGCCGATGACACCGCGCCGATCCCGGTCGATGCGATGCCGATGCCGAACTGGGGTAACTGATCCCCCACGAAAAAGCCCCGCCGAAGCGGGGCTTTTTTTTGTTTCCGGGTCCGCCGATCAGGCCGCCAGCGCGGCGTCGATCGCGGCCACCAGGCGGGCATCGTCAGCCGGCACGTCCGGGGCGAAGCGTGCGATGACCTGGCCGTCGCGGCCGATCAGGAACTTCTCGAAGTTCCACAGCACGCCCGGGGCGGCATTGACCACCAGCTCCGGATACTTGGCCACGGCGCCCTGCAGCTTCTCGCGCATCGGGCCTTCGCCGGTGGCGGCCGGCTGTGCGGCGGTCAGCTGCTGGTACAGCGGATGGGTGTCCTCACCGGCGACGCTGATCTTGGCGAACATCGGGAAGCTGACGTTGTATTCCAGCTGGCAGAACTGCTGGATGTCCGCTTCACTGCCCGGCTCCTGGGCCAGGAAGTTGTTGGCCGGGAAGCCCAGCACTTCCAGGCCGGCGGCCTGCTTGTCGGCGTACAGCGCCTGCAGGCCTTCGTACTGCGGGGTCAGGCCGCACTTGGAGGCGACGTTGACGACCAGCAGCACCTTGCCGCGGTAGTCGGCCAGCGAAGTCGGCTGACCTTCGATGGTGGTCACGGGGATGTCGTAGACGGTCTGGCTCACGGCAGGTTCCTTGCGTTGGATCAGGGGAGGCACAGCATAGCCGTGCCGTGGGGCGGTCAGTCGACGCAGATCGTGCCCATCGCCACACCGCCATCGATGCGCTGGCGGCAGCCGAAGTTCTGGCTGACATCGCGCTGGCAGACGCCACGCGCGGCCGTTCCCGGTGCGGCATCGCCGGTGGCCAGGCACTGGCCGGTGCAGTCGGCCTTGGCGCTGCAGGCCTTGCCGGCATCGGCGTAGGGCACCACGCACTGCACGCGCTGCAGGCGACCCAGCGGCTGCAGGCTGCCACCGGCGGCGGTGCATTCGGCGGCGCTGGGCGTGGCGGCGGTGGTATCGGCAGGCGGTGTGCTGCTGCACCCGGCCAGGGCGAACAGGAGGGACAGCATCAGGGTCAGACGCATGGGCGGTTCCTTGAAAGGTTGAAGACGGCAGGGAAAAGACGTGCCGCGCAGCATGCGCGATCACCTGCATGCACGGCGTCGGCGTTCACTCCTGCGCGGGGCTGGTCTCGTCGCCGGCCACGTCCTCGTCCTCGCCGCTCATGTCGCCGAGCAGGTCCTGGGTCTGTTCACTGCCCAGCGTTTCCACGCTGCGCAGGCGGCGCTCGATGGTGCGCGTCTTGCGGCTGGCTTCGCCGAGGCTGCGGCCAACCGTGGTGATCTGCTTCTCGGCTTTTTCCAGGATGCCGGCAAACTTGCCGAACTCGCTCTTGACCGCACCGAGCAGGCCCCACACTTCGCTGGAGCGCTGTTCGATGGCCAGCGTGCGGAAGCCCATCTGCAGGCTGTTGAGCAACGCGGTGACGGTGGTCGGGCCCGCCACCACCACGCGATGGTCGCGCTGCAGCAGGTCGATCAGGCCAGGGCGGCGGATCACTTCGGCGTACAGGCTTTCAGTGGGCAGGAACATCACCGCGAAATCGGTGGTGTGCGGCGGGGCGATGTACTTGTCGCAGATCGATTTGGCCTGGATGCGGATCGCGCGCTCGAGCTGCGCGCCCTGCACGCGCACACCCTCGACGTCGCCCTGCTCCTGCGCATCGAGCAGGCGCTCGTAATCCTCGCGCGGGAACTTGGAATCGATCGGCAGCCACACCGGCGTGTCTTCATGGCCGCGGCCCGGCAGGCGCACCGCGATATCGACGATCTCGTTGCTGTCCGGGCGTACCTTGACGCCGCGCGCGTACTGCTCCTGGGTGAGCGTCTGCTCGAGGATGTTGTCCAGCTGCACTTCACCCCAGCTGCCGCGGTTCTTGACGTTGGTCAGCACGCGCTTGAGGTCGCCCACGCCGGTGGCCAGCTGCTGCATCTCGCCGAGCCCGCGCTGGACCTGCTCCAGCCGCTCGGAGACCAGCTGGAACGAAGCGCCCAGCCGCGTTTCCAGGGTGGTCTGCAGCTTCTCGTCCACGGTCACCCGCATCTGGTCGAGCTTCTCGGCGTTGTCGCTCTGCAGGCTCTTGAGCTGCTGCTCGAGCGTGGCGCGCATCTCGCCGATACGCTGCTCGTTGCGCTGGGTCATCTCCTGCAGGCGCAGGCCCAGCGATTCACCCAGGCGCAGCTGGGACTGACCGGTTTCCTCACGGCCCAGGCGCGCGTCTTCGGCCAGGGCCTGGCGCAACGCGGCCATGTGGCTGTCGGTACGCGTGGTCAGTTCCACCAGCTGCTGGCCGAACGCTTCGATGCGCGCCTGCTGCTGTTGCCCGAACGCTTCCAGCTGCGCACGCACTTCCTGCATGCGCAGGGCCAGCAGGTCGCCGGTGCGCTGCTGGCTGAGCGTGCTTTCCTCGCGTGCCTTGCGCGCGTCTTCACCGAGCGCATCGCGCAGCAGGTCCAGGCGCTGGTCGGTGCGGGTGGACAGATCGGTCAGCGCGCGCGCGAAACTTTCCAGCCGGGCATCCTGCTGGCGGCCCAGGCCTTCGAGCTGCTCGCGCAGTTCGCTGCGGCCGACCCGCGCTTCCTCGCGCAGGGTCTGTTCAAGGTCGCCATGGCCGGAACGCCGCAGCAGCGCGAGCAGCTGCAGCACGAGGACGGCACACACCAGGCCGCCAAGGATCAGAGATTCGGTTTGCATGCGCCAAGTGTAGGCCGCGGCGGTCTCATTGGCTGCGTCAGAACCCTTCGAGCACGAGCTTGCCGCGCGCGCGGTGGCTCTCGATCAGGGCATGCGCCTGGCGCAGGTTGGCAGCGTTGATGCGGCCGTAGTGTTCGCCGAGCGTGGTGCGCAGCACGCCGGCATCGATCAGCGCGGCGACGCGCTCGAGCAGCTCATGCTGGCGCTGCACATCGGGCGTGTTGAAACTGGAGCGGGTGAACATCGATTCCCAGTGCAGGGACAGGCTCTTGCGCTTGAGCGCCATCACATCGAGCTGGCCGGGATCGTCGATCAGCGCCAGCTGACCCTGCGGCGCGAGCACCGCGACGATCTGGTCGTAGTGCTGGTCGGTATGGGTCAGGCTGGCCACATGGCTGACCTCGGCGATGCCCAGGCGCTGCAGGCCTTCGCTCAGCGGCTGGGTGTGGTCGATCACATGGTGCGCGCCCAGCGCGTAGACCCAGTCCTGGGTATCCGGGCGCGAGGCGGTGCCGATCACCGTCAGGCGGGTCAGCTGGCGGGCCAGCTGGACCAGGATCGAGCCGACGCCACCGGCGGCGCCGATCACCAACAGGGTCTGGCCTTCGCCGCCGTTCTCGGCGATCCGCAGGCGGTCGAACAGCAGTTCCCAGGCGGTGATCGCCGTCAGCGGCAACGCCGCGGCGGCGGCGTCATCCAGGCTGGCCGGCTTGTGGCCGACGATGCGCTCGTCCACCAGCTGGTATTCGGCGTTGCTGCCGGCACGGCCGATCGCACCCGCATAGAAGACCGCGTCGCCGGGCTGGAACAGCGTCACCTCATCGCCCACCGCATCCACGATGCCGACCGCGTCGAAGCCCAGCACGCGTGGCTCGGTGACCGCCACGCCGGTGCGGACCTTGGTATCGACCGGGTTCACCGAGATCGCGCGGACCTCGACCCGCAGGTCGCGCGGGCCGGGGGTGGGGATCGGCAGGGTGATGTCCACCAGCGCGGCGGGGTCGCTGATCGGCAGGCCATGCTGGGTATAGGCGACGGCTTTCATCGGGGGAGATCCAGTGGGGAAGACGGACAGCCTGCGCTTCACGGCGGGGTGGAGAAAGGCGCAAAATCGGGCAGCACTTTCACAGCAGGAATGAAAATGGTCCGGTTCGATGACCTCGCCCTGTTCGTCCGCACCGCCGCGCTGGGCAGCTTTTCCAACGCCGCGCGCGAGGCCGATCTGCTGCCCGGCCAGGTTGCTGCGGCGGTGGCGCGGCTGGAACGCGAGCTGGACCTGCGCCTGTTCGTGCGCTCCACCCGCAGCCTGCGCCTGACTGCCGAGGGCGCGCTGTACCTGCCCTATGCGCAGGAGGTGCTGGCCGCGCTGCGCGAGGGCGAGGCCCGGGTGCGTGGCGAGGATGCCGAACTGCGCGGCACGCTGCAGGTGGCCGCACCCTCGGATCTGGGCCGCAACCTGCTGCTGCCATGGCTGACCGAGTTCCGCGCCGCGCATCCGAAGCTGCAGCTGCGCCTGCAGGTGTCCGACCAGGTTGCCGATGTGTTCCGCGACCCGGTCGACATCGCCTTCCGCCTGGGCCGCTTCGACAACGCCAGCTATGTCGCCCTGCCGCTGCTGCCCGGCAATCGCCGGGTACTGGCCGCGTCACCGGATTACCTGGCCCGGCACGGTGCGCCGGACAGCCTGGAGGCGCTGAAGGAGCACCACTGCCTGCTCTATCAACTCGCTGGGCGGGCCTACGACCGCTGGAGCTTCGAGGCCGACGGCCGGCGCACGGTGATCCCGGTGCGCGGCAACATGGTCTGCGACGATGCCGACGTGGTCCGCCGCTGGGCAGTGGCAGGGGAAGGCATCGTCTTCAAGTCGTGGCTGGATATCTGCGCCGATGTGCAGGCCGGGCGCCTGCAGGTGCTGCTGGGCGGGGCCGGCGACAGCCTGCCGTTGAACCTGGTGTGCCCGCACCGCAAGCAGTTCTCGCCGGCGATCCGGCAGCTGCATGCGATATTCGCGCAACGGCTGCAGCCGCTGCTTGCCGGGTTGCCGGCCGGCGCGCGCTGACGCTATCGCCCGGCGCGCGGCTGCCGGACAATGCCCCTCCCCCGTAGTCGAGTCACCGCCATGCCGTGGATGGGCATCCAGGATCTGTGGACCTTTGTTGCTGCTGTGCTGGTGTTCCTGGCACTGCCGGGCCCGGGCACCTTCACCCTGCTCACCGCCACCGGCCGTGGCGGCGTGCGCGGCGGGTACACGGCGCTGTTCGGCCTGCTGCTGGGCGACCAGATCCTGATGTGGCTGGCGGTGGCCGGTGTGGCGGCGCTGCTCAAGGCCAACCCGCTGGTGTTCCACGCGGTGCAATACCTCGGCGCGGGGTACCTGGTGTGGATCGGCATCGGCCTGTTGCGCCAGCCGCGCGCCCAGGGCGAGGAAGGTGGCATCCGCCTCACGCCGGGCCACTACTTCCGCCAGGCGGTGCTGATCAACCTGCTCAACCCGAAGGCGATCATCTTCTACATGGCCTTCCTGCCGTTGTTCATCGATCCGGCACGGCACCAGGGTGTGGTGACGTTTGCGACCATGGCGCTGATCATCTTCGTCATGGGGCTGGCTTACTGCTCGGTGCTGATCGGGGTGGGCAACCTGCTGCGCCGTCGGATTCTGCAGCACCCGCGTGTCGGGCTTTGGCTGAGGCGCGTGGCGGGGGTGTTCCTGGTCGGGTTCGGTGTGCGGCTGGGCGTGAGCGGCTGAGCCCTTGCACGCAAGCGTGGTGCACGACGACAGCGCGCGTCGCGTTCGGCCGCGGATAGGCAGCATCATCGCGACGCTCGGTTTTCATTCAAACATTGAGATTCCCCTGCGTACCGGCGAGGTGTCCAATCGGCGCCATCGTCCAACGTCGCCTCACCGGCGCGTGCACAACACTGCGGGGACCCATGCCGGCACCTGTCTACTTCGTGCAGCACCTGAGCGGTCATGACGAGCGCCTGCTCGGCATGCACACCCGGCGCATCGATCTGGCCCATCCAGCCGTGACCCGCATCGTCGCGGGGCTTCAGCCGCTGGACCGGATCGATCTGCGTGCGTGCCTGTTCGACTGCCACGCCAGCCTGGTGCTTGGGCTGCGCCATCGCATCGCCGAGGCCGAAGCGGCGGCGCAGGGCTGGCGTCTGTTCGATGCCGACGGCGTGTTGTGCTGCAAGCGCTTCCCCGGGGATGCGCAGGTGATCTATCCACAGGGCCATCCACCGCAGGCAGACTGGGCACGCGCCCTGCTGCCGGGCACCGGCTGAGCCGCACGCGTCAGTGCCGCATCGCCTCACGCAGATGGTCGATGAACACCCGCAGCTTGGGTGCCATCTGCTCGCGTGCCGGGTAGTAGAGGTGGAAACCGGCGAACGGCTGCTGCCAGTCCTGCAGCACGCACTGCAGCCGGCCGGCCGCCACATCGCCGGCGTACAGCGCCTCGAACCCCTGGGCCAGGCCCATGCCCCGGGTGACAGCGGCATGGATCAGCCCGGCGTCGTTGAACACCAGCCGGCCCGCGACCTCGACCTCGAAATCGCGCCCCTCGCCGGTGAACTCCCACGCCATCCGCCGTCCGGTGCTGAGCCGGTGCACGATGCACTCGTGCCCGACCAGGTCGGCCGGGGTCACGGGCACGCCATGCATGGCCAGATAATCCGGCGTGGCCACCACCACCTGGCGTTCCAGCGGCCCGATCGGCACTGCGATCATGCCGCGGGCCAGGCTTTCGCCCAAGCGGATCCCCGCGTCAAAGCCCCCAGCGACCAGATCGGTCAGCGCGGTCTCCACGAACAGCTCCACCTCGATCTGTGGATAACGCGCCAGGAAGCCGGGCAGGTGCGGCAGCACCAGCAGTTCGGCAGCGATCCTCGGCACGTTGATGCGCAGTTTGCCGGCGGGGACATCGCGCAGCTGGTCCAGGTCGTCGAACGCGGCATCGATCCGGGCCAGGCCCTCACGTACCTGCGCCAGGAAGCGCGCGCCCTGCTCGGTCAGGCCGACCCGGCGCGTGGTCCGTTGCAGCAGCCGCACGCCAAGGTGGGCCTCCAGCGCGCGCACCGTCTGCGAGAGCGCCGAGGGCGATACGCCCAGCTCGTCGGCGGCCCGGGTGAAGCTGGCATGGTGCGCGACGCGGGCGAAGGCAACCACGGCGGGCAGAGGATGCTGAGCGCTCATTGTGAAGGCTGGCTTCAAGGACGATGCAGGAGCAGCCAGTTTATCCACATAGTCCGCAGGAGGATGCTGGTCCTGTTCCTTCCCTTCCCCGGAGTACCGCATGCAGACCCGCACCCTTGGCCGTGATGGCCCCACCGTTTCCGCGCTCGGCCTGGGCTGCATGGGCATGAGCGCGTTCTATGGCGGCCGCGGCAGCGATGCCGACGCGATCGCGGTCATCCACCGCGCGCTGGAGCGCGGCGTCACCCTGCTCGACACCGCCGACATGTACGGTCCGCACACCAACGAGGTGCTGGTCGGCAAGGCGATCGCCGACCGCCGCGACCAGGTGTTCCTCGCCACCAAGTTCGGGATCAAGCTGGAGCCGAGCGATACCGCCGCGCGCAGCGTCGATGGCCGCCCGGAGTACGTGATCGCCGCCTGCGAGGCCAGCCTGCAGCGTCTCGGCGTGGACCACATCGACCTGTACTACCAGCACCGCGTGGACGGCACGGTGCCGATCGAAGACACCGTGGGGGCGATGGCGCGGTTGGTCGAACAGGGCAAGGTGCGCTTCCTCGGCCTCTCCGAAGCCTCGGCCGGCACGATCCGCCGCGCCCATGCGGTGCATCCGATCACCGCGGTGCAGACCGAGTACTCGCTGTGGTCGCGCGATCCGGAAGACAACGGTGTACTGGCGACGGTGCGCGAGCTCGGCATCGGCTTCGTGCCTTACTCGCCATTGGGCCGTGGCTTCCTGACCGGCGCGATCCGCAGCCCGGCCGATTTCGACGCCGATGACTACCGCCGCCAGTCGCCGCGCTTCCAGGGCGAGAACTTCGAGCGCAACCTGGCCCTGGTGGATGCGGTGACCGCAATGGCCGCGACCCAGGGCGTGACGCCCGGGCAGCTGGCCCTGGCCTGGGTGCTGGCGCAGGGCGAGGACCTGGTGCCGATCCCGGGCACCAAGCGGTTGGCCTATCTGGAAGAAAACCTCGGCGCGCTGCAGGTGCAGCTCAGTGCCGACGAACTGGCCCGGATCGATGCGATCTTCCCGGCCCATGCCGCCGCCGGCCCGCGCTATGCCCCTGCGGCCATGGCGACGTTGAACCGCTGATGTCCACCGGCCGGATCGGCATGTTCGATCCGGCCGACGCGTCGCTAACCCTGCGTGAGGAGGACAATGGCCCTCTTTCTCTTTGGATGGACCCTGCCCCATGCGCTGGCTCGCCCCGCTGTTGCTGCTGCTGGCCATCGCGCCGGCGCACGCCGATGAGATCCGCTGCCTGACCGGCGGCAGCCGCCAGCAGATCCACCTCGAATGGAAACTCCCCGAGGGCACCGCGGACGGTGAGCGGGTCAGCCATGTGCGTTACGCCGGCAAGACCGCGTGGCTGCGGCTGACCCTGGCCTCGCAGGAGAGCACGGTGCTGGCCGAAGACCGCCCGTGGCAGTTCGACACGGTGTGGGACGAGCACCTGGACGGCAAGGTCATTGGCCACTACGCGATCAGCACCCAAGGCGCGCGCATCTATGGCTTCTCCTACACCAACGCGCGCACCGGCCAGCAGACCGCCTTCGGCGAAGACTTCGAGGCGATCACCGACACCGGCTGCCACTGGGAATGAGCGTCCGGCCTTTGTGCCGCTTTCGTCACCTTCGCCTCAGTCATGCGGGCCGTGCAGCCGCTTACGACGCTTGGCAGTAGTAATGCTGCGCCGCGTTCGGTAAAACTCGCAGACTTGTCGTTCACAGTCATCCACCGCGAGGCCCCATGTCATTGCTCCGGCGCAAGTCCCTAGACACCGTCACCGTCCATGAAGCCGGCAGGCAACTGATCCCGACCCTGAGTTGGCCGCACCTGATCGCGCTGGGCATCGGCGCCATCGTCGGCACCGGCATCTACACCCTGATCGGTGTCGGCGCGAACCTGGCCGGCCCCGCGGTGCTGATTTCCTTCGCCATCGCCGGCGCGGTCTGCGCCTGCGCGGCCCTGTCCTACGCCGAACTGGCCACGATGATGCCGGCCGCCGGCAGCGCCTACACCTACAGCTACACCGCCCTGGGCGAGGTGGTGGCCTGGGTGGTCGGCTGGAGCCTGATCCTGGAGTACTCGCTGGTGGTGAGTACGGTCGCGGTCGGGTGGTCCGGCTACGCGGTCGGCTTCCTGCACGGCTTCGGGATCGACCTGCCCTTGATGCTGACCGCCGGCCCCCACGTGGAAGGCGGCTTCATCAACCTGCCGGCGGTGCTGATCACCTTCCTGGTCGCCGGCATGCTGATGGCCGGCACCAAGGAAAGCGCGACCCTCAACGCGGTGCTGGTGGTGATCAAGATCATCGCGCTGACCGTGTTCGTGGCCATTGCGATGCCGCACTTCGACACCAGCCACATGGAGCCGTTCATGCCGTTCGGCTTCGTCAAGTCGCTGGGCGCCGATGGCGTGGAACGCGGGGTGATGGCGGCCGCCGCGATCATCTTCTTCGCGTTCTACGGCTTCGATGCGATCTCCACCGCCGCTGAAGAAACCAAGAAGCCCGAGCGCGACCTGGCGATCGGCATCATCGGCTCGATGGTCGGTTGCACCATCATCTACGTGCTGGTGGCGCTGGCCGCCGTGGGTGCGATGAGCTACACGATCTTCGGCCAGAGCGCCGAGCCGCTGGCGCTGATCCTGCGCGAGCTGGGCAGCCCGGGCGCGGCCAAGTGGATCGGCGCAGCGGCGGTGATCGCGCTGCCGACCGTGCTGCTGGCCTTCCTGTACGGCCAGAGCCGCATCTTCTTCGTCATGTCGCGCGATGGCCTGCTGCCGCGTGGCCTGTCCAAGGTCAGCGCGCGCACCGGCACGCCGGTCGCCACCACGCTGTTCACCGCCGTGCTGGTTGCCGCGCTGGCCGGCGTGGCACGTCTGGACGAGATCGCCGCGCTGGCCAACGCGGGCACCTTGGCCGCGTTCACCGCGGTGGGCCTGTGCCTGGTGGTGCTGCGCAAGCGCGAGCCGAACCGCGTGCGCAAGTTCCGCACGCCGCTGGCCTACGTGGTCGGCCCGCTGGCGATGATCGGGTGCGTGTACCTGTTCTTCAGCCTGCCGAGCACGACCCAGCTGTACTTCCTGGGCTGGAACGTTCTGGGCCTGATCGCCTACTTCGCTTACGGGCGTCGTAATGCGGTGCTGGGCAAGCGCTGAGAGATCGCGCCGGCCACCGGGCCGGCGATGACCGGGTGTGGGAAAGGCAGGCCCTGGGCCTGCCTTTTTCTTTGCGGGCGCTGGTGAAGCCGCGCTGCCGGGCAGCGCGCGTGATGCCCCCTGTACTCAGGGCTTCGCGGCGGCGGCAACCTTGGCCGCGTGATCCTGCGCCTGCTGCATGACGCGCAGCAGATTGCCGCCCCAGATACCGGCGATCTGTTTCTCGCTGTAGCCCTTGCGCAGCAGCCACGCGGTGATCTTCGGCAGCTGGCTCACGTCGGGCAGATCGGCCAGGCCACCGCCGCCATCCCAGTCCAGCCCGATGCCCACGTGTTCGGGGCCGACCACGTTGAGGATGTGCTCGAAGTGGGCGAAGAAATCGTCGAGCGTGGCCTTGCGCAGCGCAATGCGCTGGTCGATCTCCTCCAGCCCCTTCTTCAGCGCGACGCCCTGCTGGATGCTCATGCCGTCGTAATCGGTGCCCAGCTGCGCCATCAGCGCCGTCTCGGCCGCCTTGCGCGCCTCGCTCTTGGCGGTGTCGATCAGATAGCCACCATAGGCGTTGACCTGGATCACGCCGCCGGCCTTGGCCAGCTGCTTCAGACGCGCATCATCGAGGTTGCGCGGATGGTTGTAGATCGCCTTGGCCGAGCTGTGCGAAAGCACGAACGGCACCGGCATGCGCTCGATCAGATCATCGAACACCGCATCGGCGGCATGCGACTGATCGATGACGATACCCAGCCGCACCGCTTCATCCACCAGCGCCTTGCCGGCCGGACTCAGGCCCTTCCACTCGGCACCCTTGGGATCGGTAGCCGAATCGGCGAACTCGTTGTTGGCGAAGTGCACCGTGCTGAGCAGGCGCAGGCCGGCCAGGTGGTAGTAGCTGAGCAACGTGGGGTCGTCGACCAGCGGGCTGGCGTTCTCCATGCTGATGTAGACCACGCGCTTGCCGGCGGCCTTGATGCGCGCGGCATCGGCGGCGGTCAGCGCGAGCTGGAAGGTGTCCGGATGCGCGGCGAGCATCTCGCGGATCTCGGTCAGCCGCAGCAGGCCGGCATCACGATCATGCTGGTGCGCCTGCGCGCTGCGGTCGCCCTGGTCGGTGTAGATCGCCCAGAAGCCGCCGTCGAGCGCGCCTTCGACCATGCGCGGGTAATCCACCTGCGACAGCGCGTTATGGTCGTGCCGCTGGGTGATGTCGAAGCCGTCGCGGTGGAAGTTGGCCGGCGTGTCGAGGTGGCTGTCCAAGGTCAGCAGCCGGTGCTGCAGCGTAGATGCCCTGGCCAGTTCCTGCGGGGTGAATTCGATCGCGTGGGCGGCCAGTGGCGTGCACAACGCCAGCGAAACCAGCAAAGACAGACTGCGCAACGTCATGACGCCTCACCTTGGATGGGAAGCGTCAGACCATAGCGCCGAGAGGACAACAAACGGTAGTGCCGGCCGCTGGCCGGCTCCCCGCGACCATCGGAGACCAGGAGGAGCC